>NZ_PZZL01000066.1 GCF_003046185.1 Phreatobacter oligotrophus | reverse complement strand
TGTGGGTTCTGATCAGGTTGTTCCGGCGAGTACCTGAGCCGGCGATCGTCGTGCGAGGCTAACATGGGGCCGGTGGTGGTTGTACCAGGCCAGCCACCGGGGCAGATCGACGGCGCGTCGGTGTGATGAGGGGAACGGGATCGCATAGGCCCATTCCCTCAACATGGTCTGGATGAAGCGCTCCGCCTTACCATTTGTCTTCGGGGTGTATGGGCGTGTCCGGATGTGCCGGATGCCAAGCATCCGCAACACCTTGCGGAAGAGCCTGGCGATGTAGCCCGAGCCGTTATCGGTCATCACCCGTTCGACGCGGACGCCCCGCTCCTTGAACCACCGCAGCGCCCTGATGAGGAAGCCGGTCGTCGACCAACGCTTCTCATCGGGCAGCACCTCTACGTAGGCCAGCCGCGTCGCGTCATCGATGGCAACGTGCAGGAAGTCGTACCCCATGCCTTCACTGCCGCCGCGCGGATTGCCGGTGATGCGATGACCCACGCCTTCGAAGCGAGCGAGCTTTTTGATGTCGAGGTGAAGAAGCTCGCCAGGACGCTCACGTTGATAGCGGCGAACAGGCTCCTTCGGCTCGAGCGCGGACAGCCGTCCAAGCCCGAGGCGTGTCAGCCAGCTGGCCACGGTTGATCGCGCCAGTCCAAGACGAGAGGCAATCTCATCTCCCGTCAGCCGGTACTCGCGGCGCAATCGCACAGCCAAGTCGGCCCAGAACCGTCCCGATCCAGAGTTCGCTGTCAGAGGACGCGACGAGCGGTTCTCAAGCCCGGCCGTTCCGTCCGACCGCCACCGCGACAGCCACTTGCGGGCTGTTCGCTCGCTGATCCCAAAACCTGCGGCGACAACCGCCACTGGTCGCCCATCTTCGACAATCCGCCTGATCATCTCGGCTCGACCAAGCGGCGTCATTCGCGCATTCTTGTGCGGGTTGTTCATCCTCGTGCCCTGTGGTGCTTCGTGTCGCGACGACCACCATCAGGCCCTCACGGGCGATGAACAACCTCCTCAGAACCCACA
>NZ_PZZL01000065.1 GCF_003046185.1 Phreatobacter oligotrophus | reverse complement strand
GGCTTCGGCCATGCCGTTCGACTGCGGGCTTTCGACCGGCGTTGTGAGAGGCTCGAGGCCGATGTCGCGGGCAAACCTTCGCGTCTCATGGGCGATGTAGCAGGAGCCATTGTCCGTCAGCCATTCAATCGTCGTCGGCAGCCGGTTGATGCGGCCGAAGCGATGCTCAAGGGCTCCGACCATCAGATCCCTGACGTCTTCGCCCTTGATCCCTTCCGTGGTGGCTATGTGGCCCATGGCCTCGCGATCGCAGCAGTCGAGCGCAAAGGCGACACGGACCCTCTCGGCGTTGTCGCATGCGATCTCGAAGCCGTCCGAGCACCACCGCATATTGGATTGATCGACCGCGACCCTGCCATCGTGACGGCGCTCGTCTACTGACCCGCAGTGCCGACGCAGGAGCAGCCCGTGAGCTCTCATGACGCGATAGACGCGCTTGCGGTTGACCGGCTCAAGGCCCTTCTCCCGCGCCTCCCGGCGAAGGACCGCCCAAACCCGCGCATACCCGTATGTGGGCATCTCCGCGATGATGCTCTTGATCCTGGCGAGCAGCGCGTCTTCGGGCTGCGGCGGACGGCCTCTGCGCTGCTGGGGGCGCCCGGCCGTCCTCGCGGCAATGTTGGATCTGGCAACGCCGACGGCCTCGCAGATGGCCGTCATCGGGTAACGTCCTTCGGCGGCAAAAACGACTGCAACAGTCGTTTTTTTGGGCCTGCGGCGACCTCGAGGGCCTCCTTCAGGATCTCCGCTTCCAGGGTCTTCTTCCCAAGCAGGCGCTGTAGCTCGCGGATCTGCTCCTGCTGGGCACGGAAGGCAGAGGCTGGAACCACCTCCTCCTCGGCCCGCGTTGCCGTCAGAGCGCCTTGCTCGGCCAGCCGCCGCCAGGTGAAGAGCTGGTTGGGCGATACACCGTGACGGCGGGCCACCAGGCTCACCGACGAGCCCGGCTCATTGGTCTCGGCGACCATCTCCAGCTTCTCCGTCACCGTCCATCGGCGCCGGCGCTGTGGTCCAGGAAGGACCTCACTCTTCGGATAAGAACCAGTCATGCGCACGACATTACTCCTAACCCTTATCTTAAGGGTGGGTCGTGTCCGGGCAATTAGGGGGCTGATTCA
>NZ_PZZL01000064.1 GCF_003046185.1 Phreatobacter oligotrophus | reverse complement strand
CGGCAACTGTATTCAGCTGGAGCCCTGAGGGACGTACCTCCGGCCACTGGCGATCATGGCATTGAGGGTTACGAGCAGCTTTCGCGCGGTGGCTATGATCGCCGCCTTCGGGCGTTTTCCCGCCCCTTCCAGGCGCCTGCGGAACACATTGAAGGTGCTGGAGGCCCGTGATGCATGGAGCCCCGCAAGGTAGAGTATTGTTCGCACCACAGGCCTGCCGCCCTCGATCGCGCGAGGGCCAGATCTCTTTCCGCTATCTCGGGCAACTGGGGCAAGGCCAGCGAGAGCGGCAATCGCGCGTCGATCGACGCGCCCGAGCTCCGGAAGTTCCGCGATCAAGGTAGCGGCTACAATCGGGCCAACGCCTGGAGCCGATTGCAAGATGTCGTTCACTTCGGCGAGCTCCGTGTCAGCCTGCACGATCTGGAGCATCTCCTTTTCAATTTTCTCGATGCGGCGCTCGAGAACGGCGATCAGGGATCGAATGTCCGCGCGCACGTCAGGATCGGCCGTTTGCTTCAGGCGAGTGTCTTCCTGCTTCCGTAGACCAACCAATTGGCGCCTTCGGGCCGTATATGCCTGCAAAGCCCTACGCGATGCTGGAAGCGGCTCGGTCGGCGGGGGCTGCAGGCGGGTACCCAATTCAGCCAGCATCCGAGCATCCACCTGATCAGTCTTGCCGAGAACACCCATGGCACGAGCGAAGTCTCGTGCTTGACGAGGGTTGACGCGGCTAAACCGCACGCCTGCTGCTTCCAATGCTTCCCGGAGGACCCGGTCGTACCCGCCGCTGGCCTCGAAGATGATCCAGGCGCCTTCTTGCGCAGCTTGGCGTGCGAAGGCTCTCGCACCCTTTGGCGTATTTTCGATCCTTTCTGGCTTCCGTCTCGGATGGTGGATATCGAGCCAGCTTTTGGCCACGTCGACACCGATGAAGGTCTGCTGCGTCATAGCTCCTGCTCCTGTCATGCGGGGTCTGCGCCAACAGCCCCAATCAACTGTTCAGGATGACGATGGACGATGCGGCTGGTCCCCGATCCGACAAACGGGCTGCTCGCCCAGGAGGCTCGCGGGGTACCAGCCGCAGATCCTCAATAGCCCATCGGCCTTAGACAGGAGGCTCCAACTTCTAAGTAGGATGGAGCCATGA
>NZ_PZZL01000063.1 GCF_003046185.1 Phreatobacter oligotrophus | reverse complement strand
TGACGTTGCCCCCGATCAGCCCTCGTTCATAACTGGACTCTGTTCTCCATGTGGTCCTGTCTGGACCGGGTTGCAAACTCGTTTGGGGTGAGGCCGCGCAGGCTCGTGTGCGGCCTGTGCTCGTTGTAGTCGATCCTCCATTCTTCGATGATGCGGCGTGCGGCTGCCATGCCGCGGAACAGGTGCTCATTGAGGCACTCATCCCGGAAGCGGCCGTTCAGGCTCTCGACGAAGCCGTTCTGGGTCGGCTTGCCGGGCGCGATGTAATGCCACTCGACGCAGTTGTCCTCCTGCCACTGCAGGATCGCCCGCGATGTCAGCTCGGTGCCGTTGTCCGAGACGATCACCAGCGGCCGTCCACGCGCTCCGGTGATGGTGTCCAATTCCCGCGCCACCCGCATGCCCGACAGTGACGTGTCGACGACGAGCGCCAGGCACTCGCGGGTGAAGTCGTCGACCACCACCAGGACGCGGAAGCGCCTGCCATCGGCGAGCATGTCGGAGACGAAGTCCAGGCTCCACCGCTGGTTCGGTCCCTGCGGCAGCGTCATCGGCGCTCGCGTGCCCAGCGCCCGCTTGCGACCACCGCGCTTCTTCACCGTCAGCCGCTCCTCCCGATAGAGTCGGAACAGCTTCTTGTGGTTCAGCTTGAGGCCCTCACGCCGCAGCAGGATGAGCAGGCGACGATAGCCGAACCGCCGCCGCTGCTGCGCCAGTTCTTTCAGCCGCTCCCGCACGGCGGTGTCATCCGGCCGCCGCGACGCATAGCGGTAGGTCTTCGGGTCGAGCCCAACCAGACCGCAGGCACGCCGCTGCGAGTAGCACTTCTCTTCGATCGCCCAGGTCACGAAGCGCTTCCTTGTCCTGGGCGTCAGAACTTTCCCAGCGCTTCCTTCAGCGTCGAGACGTCCAGCATCGATTCCGCCAGCAGCTTCTTCAGCCGCCGGTTCTCGTCCTCGAGGCTCTTCAGCCGTCGGGCATCCGACACTTCCATGCCGCCGAAGCGGTTACGCCAGTTGTAGAAGGTCGCGTCCGAGATCCCGTGCTTGCGGCACAACTCGGCCGTCGGGATCCCCGCCTGATGCTCCTTCAGAACCCCAATGATCTGGTCTTCCGTGAACCGGCTCTTCTTCATCTCCGTCTCCTTTCGACGGAGTCCAGTTCAAACCGAGGGCTTCGACGGGGGCAACGTCA
>NZ_PZZL01000062.1 GCF_003046185.1 Phreatobacter oligotrophus | reverse complement strand
CGGCGACGGCGCCCAGTCTCCACCATGTCGAGGCGGCTCAAGACACTGTCAGTATGGCTGTCCATACTCACAGTGCTCAACGATTTGCGTCACTCAGCGCAAGGCGGCCTTCGCCGGATGCATACGAAAGTGGTTGGGCCGCCGACCGAAACGAATGGGGAGAACGGCGCCGTCGCCGAGTTTCTCCCCTCTAGAAATCCTCACGCTTTGCTGTCCCCGCAGTTAGCACCTTCGCGGTGACGCCCGGCCGACGGGGCCGACCTACCGGTGGCGTACTGCTGGCTCTACGTCGGCGGCGCCGGTTCGCTTGTCGTGCGGCCCTGGGATCAGCGGACCGTCACCTTCGGCGCCGTGAATGCCTGGACGCTCCTGCCCCTGCGCTGTGACCGCGTCCTGGCCACCGGCGCGACTGCCACCAACATGGTAGCGCTCGTATAGAGATACTTCCCGAGCCGCCAGCAACCTTGCTAAGCTTGCTGCGCTGCACTGCCTTGGCACTGCGGCAGACCCGCTCGGTATCTGCCAGCCCTCGGCAAGCCTCCCCAGGCTCCGAGCGGGTCACTTTCCCCCAAGTGGGAGGCGGCCTGCGCGTGCCTCCGCGAGCACGGTCAGTCTGATAGCTGACGAGAGATGAACGTCCCCACGCCCCTTATCAATCTCGGACACGAAATTGCTGATGGTTTGGCCATTGCGCTGCGCAAGTTCTTTGAGCGCTTCCCAGAATCCATCTTCCACCGAGACCGAAGTCCGGTGCCCCGCGAGCATGACTGAACGCTTGAGTGTCGGTCGCTGTTCAATAGCCTTCCGAAGCGGCTTTGGCATGTGGTTCATCGATCCGGGTGGGTGACGCGCATTCGTTCGGACCGGCCGAGAACGACGCCGGTAGACGGTAGACCCGTCCGGCGGAGAGTGCTCAGGGGCCGGACGGGTCGATGCCGCAACCGGGCCAGGTGCGACGAATTGACGGTGCCGTGCGTCAATTCTCTTGGAAAGGTAGTGGAATTCCCCTTCGGAATTTTCCGAGGGCCCGCCATGCGGGGACGTTTCGGCAGTGACGATCGGCCATTGGTCAGCCACCGATAGGCTTCCCCGCACCATCGCTCGCTTGGCTTCCCAGTGAACCTGTCCGCGATTGCCAATGCCGCCTGCGTGGTGAGGCCTTAGAGTCCGTCCCGGAACTCATGACGCTCGCGCGATGCGGCGGATAAGAACCATGGCGGCGGCTGCGTAGAGGAAGGCCGTCGCGGAGGCGATGGT
>NZ_PZZL01000061.1 GCF_003046185.1 Phreatobacter oligotrophus | reverse complement strand
TGAACCGCCCCGGGTCTGCCGGAGGCTCCAACTTCCAAGTAGGATGGAGCCATGACGAGCAAGACGACGAACAAGTTCTCACCTGAGGTCCGCGAGCGGGCGGTGCGGCTGGTGCTCGACCAGGAGGGCGAGCACTCCTCGCGCTGGGTCGCCTGCGCCTCGATCGCCGCCAAGATCGGCTGCTCAACCCACACGCTGCTGGAGTGGGTCAAGCGGGCGGAGGTCGATGGCGGGAAGCGCGCTGGCGTTCCCTCCGACGTCGCGGAGAAGCTGAAGGCGCTCGAACGGGAGAACCGCGAGCTGCGCCAGGCCAACGAGATCCTGCGCAAGGCATCTGCTTATTTCGCCCAGGCGGAGCTCGACCGCCCGTTCAAACGATGATCGCCTTTATTGACGATCATCGCGACGTCTATGGGGTCGAGCCGATCTGCAAGGTCCTGCCGATCGCCCCGTCGACGTACTACGCACACCACGCCCAGCGCCGTGATCCCGCTCGGCGGTCTTGTCGGGCTCAGCGGGACGAGGTGCTGCGATCGGAGGTTACACGCGTCTTTGCCCAGAACTTTGAGGTCTATGGCGTGCGCAAGGTCTGGCGCCAGTTGATGCGGGAGGGCGTCGACGTTGCACGCTGCACCGTGGAACGGCTCATGCGTGAGCTGGGTCTCCAGGGCATCATCCGCGGCAAGCCGGCTCGCACGACCATCCAGGACAAGGCCGCCCCTTGTCCGCTCGATCACGTCAACCGCGTGTTCCATGCCCCAGCGCCGGATCGGCTGTGGCTCTCGGACTTCACCTACGTCTCGACGTGGTCTGGGTTCGTCTATGTGGCTTTTGTGATCGATGCCTATGCCCGCCGCATCGTGGGATGGCGGGTCAGCCGGACTGCCCATGCCAGCTTCGTTCTGGACGCGCTCGAGCAGGCCCTCCATGAGCGAAGGCCAGCCAGCAAAACTGGGCTCATCCACCATAGCGACCGCGGATCGCAATACGTCAGCATCCGCTACACCGAGCGCTTGGCAGAGGCTGGCATTGAGCCCTCCGTTGGCAGTGTCGGCGACAGCTACGACAACGCCCTCGCAGAGACCATCAACGGGCTCTACAAAGCCGAGCTCATCCATCGGCGCGGGCCTTGGCGGAGTTTCGAGGCGGTCGAGTTCGCGACGCTGACCTGGGTCGACTGGTTCAACAACCGCCGCCTCCTCGAACCCATCGGCAACATCCCGCCGGCCGAAGCCGAGGAACGCTATTACGCCTCGTTGGCAGAGACAGCGATGGCCGCATAACTTAAGACAACCGGCCTCCGGCAAAACCGGGGCGGTTCA
>NZ_PZZL01000060.1 GCF_003046185.1 Phreatobacter oligotrophus | reverse complement strand
GGTGACGTCCCTGGTGGTGGTGTAGCTGGCGGTGGCCATTGATCGATCTTCGGGCGAGGTTCGGGTTGCGCACACCAACCTGCACCTCGAGGACGACCAATGACCGATGAGATGATGATCCTTCGCGCCGCCGTGGAGAAGACCCCGGACGCGGATATCCTGCGCGAGATGATCGGCTTTGCCGCCGAGCGTCTGATGGAGCTGGAGGTCGGTGCGCTGACGGGAGCGGCGCATGGCGAGAAGAGCCCGCTGCGGCTGGCCCAGCGCAACGGCTACCGCGACAGGGACTGGGAGACGCGGGCCGGTACCGTCGAGCTTCGCATCCCCAAGCTCCGCAAGGGCAGCTACTTCCCCGGCTTCCTGGAGCCGCGGCGGATGGCCGAGAAGGCGCTGACGGCTGTCATCCAGGAGGCCTACATCCAGGGCGTCTCGACCCGCTCGGTGGACGACCTGGTCAAGGCGATGGGCATGAGCGGGATCTCGAAGAGCCAGGTCAGCCGCCTCTGCGAGGAGATCGACGAGCGGGTCAAAGCCTTCCTTGACCGCCCCATCGAGGGCGAGTGGCCCTACCTGTGGATCGACGCCACCTACGTGAAGGTCCGCCAGAACGGCAGGATCGTCTCGGTGGCCGTCATCGTCGCCGTGGGCGTCAACAGTGACGGCCGGCGGGAAGTGCTCGGCATGGACATCGGACCGTCGGAAGCCGAGACGTTCTGGACAGAGTTCCTTCGTAAGCTCGCAAGACGAGGGCTGCGCGGCGTCAGGCTCGTCGTCTCCGACGCGCATGAGGGCATCAAAGCCTCCGTCGGCAAGGTGCTGACCGCGACCTGGCAGCGCTGCCGGGTCCACTTCATGCGGAACGCGCTGGCCCATGCGGGAAAGAGCGGCCGGCGCGTCGTCTCCGCCTTCGTCGCCACCGCTTTTGCACAAGAGGATCCTGCGTCAGCGTCCCGCCAGTGGCGCACCGTCGCCGACCAGTTGCGCCCCAAGCTCCCGAAGCTGGCCACCCTGATGGATGACGCCGAGGCGGATGTGCTGGCCTACATGGGCTTCCCCGCCCAGCATCGTGCCAAGCTGCACAGCACCAACCCGCTGGAGCGCCTCAACGGCGAGATCAAGCGGCGCACCGAGGTCGTCGGCATCTTCCCGAACGAGGCCGCCATCACCCGCCTCGTCGGCGCCATCCTGCTCGAACAGAACGATGAATGGGCCGTCCAGCGCGCACGCTACATGACGCTGGAAACGATGGCCCCCGTCAGCGACAATGCTCTCGTCAGCTTGCCGGCCGTGCCGGCCTGACAAACGCCCGACCTCGCTCGGCGGTCGGTCTGTGGTGATCAGAAGATACACCACGTCCTGGGACATCACCC
>NZ_PZZL01000059.1 GCF_003046185.1 Phreatobacter oligotrophus | reverse complement strand
GCCGTCATCGGGAACTGTCCTCGCCGCCGTTCCATGAGGGCAACTGCCAGGACTGTTTTTTTGAGCGGGCAAGATCCAGCGCCTCCTTCAGGATCTCGACCTCCATGGTCTTCCGGCCGAGCAGGCGCTCGAGATCCCGGACACGCTTCTCGAGGTCACGCACATGGCTGGTCCCGACTACGTCCTCGTCCGCGTGGACAGCCTGATGGCCACCTTCGATCATTCGCCTCTTCCAGCTGAAGAGCAGGCTTGGCGAGAGGCCGTGGCGGCGGGCCACAAGCGACACGGAGGAGCCCGGCTGCATGGCCTCTTCCACCAGCCGGACCTTCTCAGAAGTCGACCAGCGGCGCCGCCGCTGGACTGATGTGATGACTTCAACACGCGCGGTCGGGGGGATCGGATCAGAAGACATAGCCTTATCCATAGGCCTACGCCTATGCCTTAGCGAGCTAGGCCGACTGTCCGGTCAAAATGGGGTGCGTTCCAGAGGGGCTCGGAATTCGGCGGGTGTCCCTCGCGCAGAACGGGCGCCAACGCGTCGAGGATCTCCTCATAAATCGCCCATCGCCGATCAAACAGATCCGAGGCCAGCTTATCGGACGCTGTGCGCCATTGGCGGAACGCAACCCAAGTTCCGGCGAGGGTTGCCACAACGGCCAGAAGTGGGGTGCCGATAGCCTGCGCGTACTGTGCCCATAAAGGCAGAGCTGTGCCGTTCATAGCTTCGCCCAAGCGAGAGATTCGGCTTAACCTAGCATGAGTGGAACCTGGCCTAGGGCTCTAGCGCCGAGGAGAGTTGCAGGGGGGCGTGGCAAGTGGGACAGTCGGAACCATCAAGTTCATTGACTGTTAAGCAGCCACAGCCTACCTAAGAGCCATACAGCCCCTGGCAGTACGCTCCTCGATCGACCTTGGTCGACAATTCGCGAGAGAGCCGAGCCCAGGGGTTTTCCGTCTCTGGGGCTTCTGATGCACGGGCATCGCGTGGCTGTGATGATCGACGGCGGCTTCTTTCTGAAGCGCATCCGATACCAGTTTCCCGAGATCGATGCGGCGAATCCAAAGATCGTCGCTAACCTGATCCATGGGCACGCGCTAAGGCATCGCTACCAACTGACAGGTACGGATCAAAATCGAAAGCCGATTTTTGAGCTATTCGATTTGTACCGAGTATTTTTCTATGACTGCCCGCCGCTTGAGAAGAAAATGCATAGGCCGGTCACGAAGTCGGCAATTGATTTCGCAAAAACGCCGGAAGCCGTGTTCCGCAATCAGCTCCATTTCGAGTTGCGGAGGAAGCGGAAGGTTGCACTGCGACTTGGGCACTTAATCGATACCGTCAACTGGCGGTTAAAGCCTTCCGTTTTGCCAAAACTTCTCCGCAAAGAGATCAGCTTTGACAGCCTGACTGACGACGATTTTTCAATCGACACCAGCCAAAAGGGCGTCGACATGCGGTTAGGTCTGGACGTGGCCGCGCTGTCTTACAAAAAACTCGTAGACCAGATCGTCATGGTTGTGGGTGACAGTGACTTTGTGCCCGCGGCCAAACTAGCTAGGCGCGAGGGTATAGACGTGATCATCGATCCGTTGGGCCAGACGATCCATGACCACCTTTTCGAGCATACTGACGGCGTTCGTACCCCCAAGAGGGCAGCGCCGCCTCGGAGGACCACCGGTGAGGCGGCCCGTCCTCTCGAAGTTGCTCCGTCGATCGATCCCGACAATGCCGCGGACGACGTCGGGCCTGCAGACTAGCGCCAATCCGGCATCCGCTGCACCTGACGCCCACCGCACGCCGAGCATGTGAGGCGCCGCCCGCATGTCGGGAAAGGCTCTTCATCTTGAGCGCGCAGTGCCTCCCACGACATGGTCGCATGGCGGCCGCAGCCAACGCACCGCAGCCGAGCACCGTTGACGCCTAGTACCATCAGCATCGCGACCGTTGGCGGCGACTGTGGTTCTGGCTTCGTGGTCCTGATGACGCTTGAGCCGCGGCGCAGTATCACCACCCCGCCCGGGCGCTCCTTCACTGCCGCCTTACAGGCTGCAGCACCCACGATCGCATTCCTGGCAGTGGCAATCGTCTCGGCTGCCTTGTCGCTTACCCAAACTCCGACCTTCAAGGGGTGCTCAACTTTGCCGCCCATTCGGGCGCTCGTGCTTCCGTCGCAGCGCTGGAAAGTGGGTAATCATCCGGCGTAGGCCGCGGCAGGCCTATTTTGGCCTGCTGCGATGGATTTCGATGAGGTTGAGCAGGCTTTCGACGCCGTATTCGGTGAA
>NZ_PZZL01000058.1 GCF_003046185.1 Phreatobacter oligotrophus | reverse complement strand
GTTATGCGGGACCGCCCCTCCCCTGCCGTTGCCTCGCGGAGCGTGTCCGGCGGAACGGACGCGAAACGCCGGGCCTGGACAATCGGGTGGCCCCTACACCCGGCGGCTGATCTGACGGCCGATGGCCAGCCATCTCCTGCAGCCTTCGCGCCTTGGAGACGGCATGGAACCGGCAGGCTTCTCCATCTCGGCAGACCCAAGCGCGCTGCCATTGGCTGCAGGCCTGTGGCAGAGGGGCGGCTCGTTCGGCCGCATCGGCTGTCCTCTGGATTGCTGCAGAGAGGGGCTCGGATCACCCCACCTCCCCGGATGACGGGCAAGGAGCGCCGTCAGGCCCATTGAGCCCGCCCCGATGCGCGTTGGCGGCGAAACGATCCGTGCCAGCTTTTTTTCCTAGAACTGGGGCATCAGGGAGGCGCGAATATGCAGGCCGTGCGTGTGGCCAGCGCCCAAAACCGCATTCGGTTGTATGCAGCCTCACATGTAAATACACGTGAGACGCGAAATGAGCCTTTTTAAAACGCTCCTCATACTCGTTTTCCATCATACAATTTATAAATATTGGGCCATTTCAGATCATAGGAATAAATATAGATACCAATATTGTCGCTTTCGAGAATTATGAAATCATGTATGATTATTACTCACCAGCTTGTCGGTCTATATCATTGCGACGGATAGACAAGATCATCAAGAAATGAACATCTCTGCCAACAGAGACCCTGGTTACGAGTGACCGCACTTGTCCTCCTGAGCAAAAGTCGGGTAACTCGGACTAAGGAGACTAGGGACTGTAGGAATGCCGTCGTCGATGAACGACATGGTTGTCAGCGTAGACGCTGAGGGGCGGATCAAGGTCAGGATTCCACTGCCCGATGATGTTCTTTCCCGGTATCGGGGCAGCACCATTACTGTGCCGTTTCGCTTGTTCGAGTTCACCATTCAGCTGGACGATGAAGTGACCGTTCCGCTTGCCAGCCATTCCTTTGTGGAAGCGGAAAAGATCGCCAACGCGGTGGCTGCGAGCATCATGCAGGCTGTCACGGGGTGGGAGACCGTCGGGGCGCAGCCCATCGTGGTGCGCAAGGCCGGCTTAGGGCTCACCGGCGGCAGCAGAGCAGCGGCGGAAGAGACCTGCGCGGCCCCGGGCGAGCCTGATCCTCACCCGTCGCCGTCGCTCATGGATCTGTTCGAGGCCTGGGCGGCGCATCACCTGCGCGCCGGTGGCGCTCCGACGACCCCGCCCTATTGGCGCCTTCTGGTCAGCCGCTTCGCCGCGTTCGTCGGCCAGGTACCACCGGCAGCGATCACCTCCCAGCATCTCCGCGATTATCGCGACCACCTTCTCGCCAGCGGCCGCAAGCTGCGCACCGCCCGCCACGCCGACTTCGCGGCCCTCAGGGCGCTGTTCCACTATGCCGTCGAGAATGGCCACGTGCCGGCAAATCCGGTCACCGGCGTGAAGTTTCGGGTGGACCGGCTGGCCGTTGGTCGGGGCATGCTGGCCTTCAATGCCGACGAAGCACGCCAGATTCTTGCGGCAGCCGACAGGGAGACCGTGCCGGCCTTCCGCTGGATCCCCTGGCTCACCGCGCTCACCGGCAGCCGCGTCGCGACCATCGCCAACCTTCGGGCCCGCGATGTCCAGAACGTCGAGGGCATCTGGTGCCTGAGGATCACCCGGGAGGCCGGACCCATCAAGACGGCGGCCTCGGAACGTCTGGTGCCCATCCATCCGGCCATCCTGCAGCGCGGCTTCCTGGCCTTCGTCAGGGATTGCGGGCGCGAGCGCCTGTTCGTGGAGGGACGGAGGAGGGGGGCCGATCCCGCGGCGACGTCCCCCTATAATCCTGCCCGCTCAACGTTGCGCCGCCTGACGCAATGGTTGCACGACCTGGAGCTCGAGATCGGCCGCGAGCATCGCAAAGACCCGAACCATGCCTGGCGGCACTGGTTCAAGGAGCAGGCCTTCATCGCCGGCATCCCCGAGAAGATCGCCGACGCGATCGTCGGCCATGCCCATGCCAATGCGTCGCGGCGGTATGGGGCGGTCTCGCTGGAGGTGATGGCGCGGAATCTCGAGAAGATCCGTCCTCCGATGTGACGGCGGATCCTGCGACAGTGAGGCTGGTTCTCACCCTTTGCCCACCCGCACCGGTGCCAGCGGAAGCCTCGGCGATTTACCGGCAGGGGAGGAGAGGCCGCGGATAACA
>NZ_PZZL01000057.1 GCF_003046185.1 Phreatobacter oligotrophus | reverse complement strand
GAAGAGGCCCTTCTCCGCGCTGAACAAATCTATGTCGATCAGGCTCCTGCAGCCGTCGCGATGGAGATCTCCAAAGCGAAGGTAGCGGATGGCTTGGTGGCGGTTGCCGTACCTGCTGGGGCGGTGCCCCTCCAGGCGACGGACTGTGAGGACGAGACCCCGTTCTCGCTGATCGGGGACAGCGTCGCATCCCGTAAGATCGTCACCGGGTCGCGCGGCGCCTTCTCTGTCAACGTCTACAACGTCGGTTCGCGGCAGATCGGCTGTGAGAGCTACACAGAGTACTTGGCTCTTCGGACGATCCTGACGCTGCGAAACGACGTCATCACCGTCGAAGAACAGATCCCGCCGTTCACCTACACCGATGAGCGCGGCAAGACGCGCCAGAGCTATCTCGACTTTCGTGTCACGTTGGCGAACGGAGAGCGTATCGGCATCGCCGTGAAACCCGAGGCCGTCGCTCGTCGCCGCGGGTTTCGTCAGACCCTGCGTCTGATCGCTAAGGCGATGCCGAAGTCGGTGGCCGATCGCATCGATCTGATCACCGACAAGATGATCCCCCCAGAGCTCCGGTCGTTCGTGGCCGCTGTGGAAAGCGCCCGTGCCGACCAGCAGCATCGGCCTGCGCAGACGGCAGCCGACGATGCCGCTGCGGCCAAAGTGATCGCGACCATGGCCGGAGCCTGGACACTCGGTCACCTGCAGCGGGCCATCGGTCTGCCTGATGGTCGAAGCTTCCGTGCCGTGGTGAGGGCCATCGCCAGCGGCAAGCTGAGCATGCCCGATGGCTTCCGTCTCGCGGACGACGAATACGTCCGCTGCAACACCTGAGGCGGCCGGCAACACGGCCGCCACCACACCCATCCCACCTACCACCTGATCTGCGGCCTGCACCGGGCCGACGACACTGCTTTATCCAGAAAGAAGGAAATATCCTATGTCTACCAATGCCCTGAAGCGCCTCGACGTCGTCGTTCGCCGTCTTGGCCCCCATGACCGGATCACCATCAAGGGGGTGATCTATACCCGAGCTGAGGAGGTCGTCGGCGGCTACGCCCTGACCCGAACCGACGATCGTGAGATCGAGGTGTTCACCCACGAGCAGATCCACCGCTTCCATCTCGAAGACAACATGGTGGTGGACTCGGAATATTTCCGGTTCCGCCACGCCTACACAGGCGACGCTCGCTATGTCGACGTCACCAGCGTGGATGTTTTGCACCCGACCAAGCGGGCCGGCGTCTTGCGCAAGCTGCTCGTTGTCGGCGAAATCGAACGGCGTGTCGCGGCGGGCGAAAAGATCCTGACGGAAGTTGTGTTGCAGCCGATCCTCGACGCGATGTTCGAGGAGGGCAGCGTCTTCCGCAAGGAACTCGAGGCTCTCGCAAAGTCGCGCATTCTGCCCGGCTCCGCGGCCCTTGCCCGGACGAGCAATGCGGATCTTGCCCGTCAGGGCGAGACGACGGACAAGTTCCTCATGGCGCCTTCTGCGCGGGCGGCTCTTGAGTGGCACCGCAAGTTCCGCGCTTCAGGCCGGAATGTGCTCGTCCTGGCCGGCAACTACGAGTGCGTCGGCGCCAAGCGGATGGTGCTTCACCCCGACACGCAGCGCCACGTGGATCGCGCCCTTCAGGTGCGCGAGTTCTCAGGGCCGCTCATGGTGCGGTACGACGCCATGGTCGTCGCCATTCATGAAGAGAACAAGCAGATCGAGAAGGACAACGAGGCGCGTCGGAAGGCCGGCGAAGACCCCAAGCCCCTCATCGCGACGCCGTCGCGTTATGTTTTCAAGCGCGAAGCGCGCAAGCTCTCTGCGTTCCAGAACGCCATCTGCACGCACGGCGTGACCAATGCCGTCCGCCGGTTCACCTCGCTTGGCAGCGGTCTCGATATTCGGGGGATCGGTGAGCGGGTCGAGATGGACGGGTGGGAATGCAATCTCAAGGTCATTCTCGAGCACGCGGGCCTGTTCGATGCCCTCAGCCCGAAGGCTCGGGGTGAGGCCGCCCGCATCAAAGTCTGGGCGGTCTATGCCGTCGATTGCGCGTCCCGTGTCATCCTTGGCGTTGCCTTCTCGATCCGCTCTCACGCCGACGCGGTACTCAATGCCCGATCGCAGATTGGTATCGACAAGACCCACATTGCTCGCGCCGCCGGCTGCCAGAGCTCCTGGCACCAGCTGACCGGTGTGCAGTGTCTCGTTGCTGACAACGGCAAGGAGTTCACTGCGGCAACCGTCCTGGCCGCCGAAGCGGCCCTCGCCGAAGGCGCCAAGGTCTCTACTCCGGCAGCGATGCCTCAGATGAAAGGGACGTGCGAAAGCTTCTTCAAGCGCAATGTGATGAAGTTCCAGGGCCTGCCGGGCTGGACCGAAATGCGCCAGCGCCTGAACAAGGACTTCAAGCC
>NZ_PZZL01000056.1 GCF_003046185.1 Phreatobacter oligotrophus | reverse complement strand
CGTAAGCGCTGTTTTCAGGCCACGGCTTTGAGCGGCCTTGCGGCATAGGCCCAAGGCAAGAGCTCGTCGATCTGGCTCTGCGGGTGTCCGCCGACGATGCGGTTGATGACGTCGGCAAGGTAGGCCTGGGGATCGATGTCGTTGAGTTTGCAGGTCTCGACCAGCGAGGCGATCGTCGCCCAGTGCTCGCCGCCGCCGTCGGAGCCCGCAAACAGCGCGTTCTTGCGGTTGAGGGCGAGCGGCCGGATGGCGCGCTCGACGACGTTGGAGTCGATCTCGATGCGGCCATCGTCGAGGAAGCGGCAAAGGCCATCCCAGCGCGAGAGGATGTAGCGGATGGCCTCCGCCAGCTTGCTCTTCTGGCTGATGAGCGCGAGCTTCTCTCTCAGCCAGGGCTCGAGTGCGCTGGTGATGGGTAGGCTCCTTGCCTGTCGTAGCTCGCGGCGCTCCTCGGCGCTCCGGCCGCGGATCTCTCCCTCGATCCGGTAGAGTTCGGCAATTCGCGCGAGCGCTTCCGTCGCAATCGGCGAGGGACCGGCATGGGCGAGCTCGAAGAACTTCCGCCGCACGTGGGCCCAGCAAAAGGCGAGGCTCACCTCGCCCCGCGACGCCAGCGCCTTGTAGCCCGCATAGCCGTCGACCTGCAGCGTCCCGGCAAAGCCAGCCAGATGCCGGAGCGGCTGCTCGGCCTTGCGGTCCGGAGCATAAAGGTAGGCAACGCCAGGCGGCTCTGTTCCGCCCCATGGCCGGTCGTCCCGAGCATAGGCGAAGAGCTGGCCCGTCTTGGTCCGGCCACGCCCGGGATCCAGGACCGGAGCCGTTGTCTCATCGGCAAAGAGCTTCTCGGACGCCTTCAGCCGCTCGAACAACCGCTCATGGACAGGCTTCAGCAGGAAGGCGGCCTTCCCCACCCAGTCGGCGAGTGTTGATCGGTCCAGGGGCACGCCCTGCCGGGCATAGATCTGCGCCTGGCGGTAGAGCGGCAGGTGGTCCGCATATTTGGCCACGAGGACGTGGGCGACCGTATCCTCGGTCGGGATGCCGCCTTCGATGAGCCGCGGCGGCGCCGGCGCCTGCACCACCACCTCCTCGCAGGCGCGGCAGGCGTATTTGGGGCGGCGGGTGACGATCACCCGGAACTGGGCGGGGATGATGTCGAGGCGCTCGCTCACGTCCTCCCCCATCACATGCAGCATCCCCCGGCAACACGGGCAGGTCTTGTCCGCGATGTCGACGAGCCGTTCGATCCGCGGCAAATGGGCCGGCAGCGATCCCCGGTTCGTCCGCCGCGTCCGGGCCCGAGCCTCGCGCTTGGTCTCGTCAGCCGCTTCCTCGCGCGCCAGTCCCTCAGCCTCGACCTGCTCGACGTCCTCGAGCGCCAGAAGCAACTGCTCCTTCGGTAGCGTCTCGGCCTTCTTGCCGAAGCGGTGGCGCTGCAATTCCTTGATGATCTGCCGAAGCCAAGCGTTCTCTGCCCGCTCCGCAAGAAGCATGGCCTGGAGTGCGACCGGGTCGCTGGGCAAAGGTTCAGCTGCTTCGCTCACATTGCAGATTCAACCATATTTACCAATGGCTTGCCAGCGCAAAGCGATCAGCTCGCCGCTGTCGGAGCCACGATCTCGCGCGTGCCGTGGACGCGGCGCCAATCCAGCCCTTCGAGCAGTGCCTGCAATTGCGCCGGCGTCAGGCGTACGACGCCGTCGGTGATCGCGGGCCACTGGAACCGGCCGTCCTCGAGGCGCTTGGCAAACAGGCACACGCCGGTGCCATCCCAGTAGACCAGCTTGATCCGGTCGGCGCGCCTGGCGCGGAACACATAGATCACCCCGTTGAAGGGATCCGCTCCCATCTCCTCGCGGACGAGCGCGGCCAGCCCTTCGGCGCCCTTGCGGAAGTCTACTGGCCTGGTTGCCACCATCACCCGGACCGGGCCCGTCGGCCCGATCACCGCTGCGCCTTCAAGGCACCGATCACCGCAGCGATGATCGCGGGCGCGGCCCTCTCGCCAATCCGAACCGTGATCCCGTATGCCTCAAGTTCAACGGCAGGAGACCGGGGCCGCCAACGGCGCTGACCGCGTCGACGCGGCTCGTCAGAGGCTTCGGATCCTGTCCGCTCGACCACCGCCGGAACAAACACCGGAAGCGTCTCCGCCGCCTTGCGAGCCTCGCGCCGCCAAGTGAACAACTGTTGCGGCGTCAGGCCATGGCGACGGGCTACCTCCGAGACCACAGCACCTGGTGCCAGGGTCTCTTCCAGAATCCGCGCTCGGTCATCAGCGCTCCAACGGCGCCGGCCGACCACGCCGGTGATGACCTCGAACCGCCGAACCTCACCATCCGGCTCAAGTCTATGGTCAAGCCTAGACACAAAACGATCCTCCAAACGGGATCGTCAGACTGCCGTGTCACGCCATGCCGATGAAGGTGCGGTCGGGACACCGCTTAC
>NZ_PZZL01000055.1 GCF_003046185.1 Phreatobacter oligotrophus | reverse complement strand
TGTCAATCGGCGCCCAAAGTTGACCCCTTGTCGGCGTCCAAAGTTGACCCCCTTGCAGTATGGCAGCGGACGCCCCGACGCAGCTGGTCGGGATTGCGCAGTCGGGGCGACCGCGGGTCGATAGGGCAATGATCGCGGTTTGCTGATCAGGCGCGGCTCTTGAAGCGCCAGCTTTCGTTTCCGGTTTCGATGATCTCGCAGTGATGCGTGAGGCGATCGAGCAGCGCGGTCGTCATCTTGGCGTCACCAAAGACGGAGGGCCATTCGCCGAAGGCAAGGTTGGTGGTCACGATCACCGAGGTTCGCTCATAGAGGCGGCTGATGAGGTGGAAGAGCAATTGGCCTCCAGCCTGCGCAAACGGCAGGTAGCCGAGTTCGTCGAGGACGACGAGGTCCATTCGGGTCAGGAGGTCTGCAGTGCGGCTTTGCCGGCCGTTGCGGGCCTCGCTCTCGAGCCGGTTCACCAGATCGACCGTGTTGAAGAAGCGGCCACGGGCGCCGGCACGGATGCACGCCCTGGCAATGGCAATCGCAAGATGGGTCTTCCCGGTGCCGGTCCCCCCGATCAGGACCGCATTGCGCTGGGCGTCCAGGAAGGCGCCGGTCGCAAGGTCTCGCACCAGCGCCTCATTGACGGGCGAACCCTCAAAGACGAAGTCGCCGAGGTCCTTGGCAAGGGGGAGTTTGGCGATCGTCATCTGGTATTTGATCGATCGTGCCGTCTTTTCGTTGATCTCGGCGGTCAGAAGTTCCCCGACGATCCGGGGTGGTTCGTGTTGGCGCTTGATGCCAGCGGCCATCACCTCATCGTAGGCGCTCCTCATGCCGTAGAGCTTCAACTCCCCCATCAGGTCGAACAGTTCGTGACGCTCCATTGGCAGTCCTCCTCAGGCTGTCGTAGCGATGGCAGTCGGCTTGCGGCATGTGGGTCAGCCTGAGCGCCTCAGGGGTCATGATGGTCGCGGCCGGAGCCGGGTCGCGCGATCGGGCCAGGATGTTGAGGATCACGTCTGCGGAGTAGACCCCCTCGGCCAGAGCCTCGGCGCAGGCCGCATCGACCGCCGTTACGCCGTCGTCCATCACCGCCGTGAGGATCTGCACCATCTGGCGGTCACCATCAGAGCCCTTCAGCTTCCGCCGCACGCGCTCCATGGCTGCCGGCATGACCCAATCCTTGAAGGGTGCGCCATTCCGCAGTGCGCCGGGTTTGCGGGCCAGGACCGGGACGTAGTGCCAAGGATTGTAGACAGTCTCATTTCGGCCAAAGCTGCGGGCGTGCTCGGCGATCACCGCGCCGTCCTGCTTGATGACGATGCGGTCCGCATAGGCGCAGATCTCGACCGGACGGCCCACTGCGCGGGAGTCGACGGAGTATTTGTTGTTGTCGAACCGCACCAGGCAGGTCCGCGAGACGGACGCCGTCGTCGCGTGGAAGCTGTCGAAGGTGCCGCGCAAAGGCACCAGCCTTGGCCGCTCGTCCTCAAACACCTCCCAGATCGTCCGGTCGGCCAATTCAGGATGTTTATGAGCCCGCGCATAGGCAACGCAGCGGTCCATCAGGAAGTCGTTCAGCTCGCCATAGCTCTTCACCCGCAGTCTCGGTGTGAAGAAGCGTTCGCGTACCAGCCCGACCTGGTTCTCGACCTGCCCCTTCTCCCAACCCGCCGCCGGCGTGCAAGCGGTGGGATCGATCAGGTAATGCGAGCACATTTGCAGGAAGCGCCGGTTATAGCCGCGGTCCTTCCCAACGAAGACCGTGTCCACGGCCGTCTTCATGTTGTCGTAGATGCCGCGCTGGCACGTCCCCCGGAAGAAGGCGAACGCACGGTCATGGGCATCGAAGACCATTTCCTGGGTCTCGCGCGGATAGGCGCGCAGGAAGAACATCCGGCTATGGCAAAGCCGAACATGAGCAATCTTCACCGTCACCGTGACGTTGTTGATCAGGACGACCTCGTGGCTCCAGTCGAACTGGTAGGCCTCTCCCGGAGCGAAGACCAACGGTACGAAGGCCTCCGCCGTCATCGCCCCACGCTCGCGGTCCCAGCTCCTGGCGTAGCGTCGTACGGCATCGTAGCCGCCGGCAAAGCCCAGCCCCTGCAGTTCCTCATAGATCCGGATCAGCGTCAGGCGTTCTCGGGCAGCCTTGCCTTCATTGGCAAAAAGCATCCGGTCCAGTTCGCCCTTCCAGGGGCCAATCTTCGGCAAAGGCTGACGTTCCCGTTCGTAGCTGAACGCCGTCGCATCCGAACGCAAGATCTTGCGGACCGTGTTCCGCGAGATGTGCAGCTCACGAGCGATCTGCTTGATCGAGCGCTTGCGCTGATGGAACTCACGTCGAACCCGCGCGATCGTGTCCACGCCCTTCATCCCCCCTCCACCGCTCAAAAAGAACGGCGAAGCTCATGGGCCAAAGGGGTCAAAATTGAACGCCGATCCCCTCTCTCAGGGGGTCAATATTGCGTGCCGATTCACAC
>NZ_PZZL01000054.1 GCF_003046185.1 Phreatobacter oligotrophus | reverse complement strand
GGGGATCGGATCAGAAGACATAGCCTTATCCATAGGCCTACGCCTATGCCTTAGCGAGCTAGGCCGACTGTCCGGTCAAAACGGGGTGCGTTCCAACATACAAACCCCAGCAAGCTCTCTTCTGCACCAAGGTTCCAGTTTCGCGTCCCTTGTGTCTCGAGTTCCAGCATGTCAGCGTGCAGCCTTCATACGGCGGTTCGGCGGCGTGCGAGCCTTGAGGTGTTCGGGTTCCCCACCTCGCGCAGGCGTGATCGAGGGCGAGTCCGGCGCAACTGCAATATCGAGGCTGGCACGGAGCACATCGATTAAGGCGTCATCCTTGATCGAGTTCGCCTCGAAAGGATTCCCGTAGGCCCTCGTGCACCATTCAGGGTCGTGCGATACGCTTTCCCAAGCTTGCGCGAAATGGTCAAGCGATACGGGAGTCTGCCTTGCGCTGGCGGCGTTTTGCCACGCCATGATGAACAGGCGTGCGATCATGCCGACACGCCCGCCGGTGGCGAGCGTCATCTGTCTCGTGTGGTTCACGATGGTCGGGTCGTAAACAGGCGCTGCGCTATCAAGTGCGTTCAACTTGAGGATTTGCAGGGATATGAGAATCTTCACCTGATTGAGGATGAAGGCCAGCGGACGCTCGTGTGGGCCCATTCTGTGGCGCTGCGCTGGCTCACCAAGATCGTGAGCCAGCGAATTCGCGAATATGGCCGACGAGGCTCGACCGACGACAACGACCCCGAGGCTTTCGTGCCTCTTCCGCATCTCCAAGACAACGTTGGTCAGCGTATGGATCGCATTCACCGATGCACATCCGTGTGTGACCAGGCGATCGGCGTTCTCAACGATGATCAACCGAACGCCGTTCCTGCCCAGTGCATCCGCGATGAGGCTGCCATGAACAATCGGAACACGAGCGGTCGACGGAGGTAGCGCAGACACGCGGCAGAGAAGCTCTCCGAAATGTCTACCGTCAGCGAAGCTGGTTGGTTCAACCGTAACAGCTGAGGTTGACGTGTCCCGGAGCGCCTTCTGAAGTGCGACAGACTTTCCTGACAGAGCCGGTCCAATGACCAGACCTAGTCCGCCAAGTGACGCTGTCGCCCCAACAAGCTTTGCAACTTCCGCGGTGTCCGGCGTTTCCTCGGGATTGCACACCAGAACCTCGCGAATCCGCGCGAGCATCGACGAGCTTGTCATTCTCCATTCTCCATCAGTTGCTTGCGCAGTTGCTCAGGAGTTGCAGTGATCGGATTCGTGTGGGGGTGGTGTATGCCTGCCTGCTTCGCCGACTCCTGGCGCGAGTGATTGTCCCTCGAGGGATCGTTGTCGTTTGTCGCGCTTAGGTTCTGTCGAGCTACGGCTGGGCCGAGGCTCCCGTACAGTGGGTGCTCATTGCCACCCGCGCCGATGTCAGGGCGAAGACGTGCAACAGCGTTGCCCGCGGCACCGCGTATCTTCCGTGCGCTGATCTCATGCGCGGTCCTTACGAATTCACGATGAATGGCCAAGCGTGCCTCGTCGTCCGCGGGAAAAACCTTTTTGTTTTCCTTGAACTCTTTGAGGATCGTCTCATGCTGCCACAGGTCAACGGCCCGGGCATACTTTGGCGTGAGGCAACCGACCTTGCCGACCTCTCCGGTAAGAGGGTGGACAAGGTACGCATATTCAAGCGTATGCGGTTGCACGATCAGTTCGGCCAGTACGGTGCCTTTGCGATGGGCTTGGGTATCCCTTCGGATCTTGTCCACCCACTCCCCGCTCCAATGCACGTTTTTGTAGCGGACTCCTTTGGCGTTGACCGTGACCATCTCACGCACACCAAGGGCGATCTCAAGATCCCTTCTGCTCGCTGGTTGCGGCGCAACCCACCCCGGATTGGCAGTCAGGAAACCATTCAACTTTTGCTTGGGGCTCATTTCGCGCCCAGCGCGTTGTCTGACGGCGTTCAACTCGTAGAGGAACGACTCGATTTTTATTTTGTACTCTGCCTCGGTCAGGCACTGCTCGGGGCGAAGGGTCTCTGGGACCTTATCTTTGCAGTACCCGGGCAGCTTCCGGCTGAAATGCCGAAGGCCTGCAAAGAACGACTCAATTTTCTTCGCCTGGGGCTGTTTTTTGCCGCACCCGGCAAGAGTGATCCCTAGGGCTTCAATGGCCTTGATGGTCTTCGGGCTCATCAGCTCGCCCGCGCGGTCGTAACGGAGTGTACTGGGCAGCCCTCGAATAGGGGTGGTCATCTTAATTTGGTGAGGCTCGCGACCGAAGGCCTCCGGCATGATCAGACGCTGAAGCGCAAGCAGGAACAGCGAAAGACTGATGGGACGGGTCGTAAGGATATGACCCAGCACCAAACCATTATGCGTGTCGTAGAAGGCCCCTAGTATCGGACGGACAAGCTGTGAATCAGCCCCCTAATTGCCCGGACACGACCCACCCTTAAGATAAGGGTTAGGAGTAATGTCGTGCGCATGACTGGTTCTTATCCGAAGAGTGA
>NZ_PZZL01000053.1 GCF_003046185.1 Phreatobacter oligotrophus | reverse complement strand
GTAATCATCCGGCGTAGGCCGCGGCAGGCCTATTTTGGCCTGCTGCGATGGATTTCGATGAGGTTGAGCAGGCTTTCGACGCCGTATTCGGTGAAGGCCATGGTCCCGTCCTCGTGCTGCGGATCGTAGACCCAGATCAGCCCGTCCTCCGGCTCCATGTCGAGCGCGAGATCGGCGAGCCAGTCTTCGTCCTTGTCGAGATCGCGAGCGACGAGCGCCAAGGTCCGGACGGAGTGGACCTTGTTGACGTGCATCGTCAGGCCGCGACTGCTGTGATCGACGGCGCGCGCCAGTTCCACGGCAAAAGCTCGTCGAGCCGGCCTTGGGTCATTCCGGCGATGCGGGCAAGCACGTCGGCGAGCCAGGCCTGTGGATCGACGTCGTTCATCTTCGCTGTCTGGATCAGCGTCGCCATGGCGGCGGCACGCTCGGCGCCGCGATCGGAGCCCGCGAAGAGCCAGGCTTTTCGACCGAGGGCAAAACCTCTGAGCGCCCGCTCGGCGGCATTGTTCGACAGGCAGGCCCGTCCGTCGTCGAGGAACGAGGCAAAGCCGTCCCAGCGCCTGAGCATGTAGTCGATCGGCTTGGCGACGGTCGCCGAGCGCGAGAGCTTGACGCGCTGCTCGCCAAGCCAGGCGCGCAGGTCGTCGACGATCGGGCGGCTGCGCTCCTGCCGGACCTGGCGGCGCTCGTCGGCGTCCAGGCCATTGATCTCGCGCTCGATGGCGAAGAGCGCGTCAATGCGCTTCACCGCCTCCAAGGCGATCGGCGACACGGGCGCGGCGCCAGGCCCGCGCCGTGCGCTCGCGGCGATGTCGGCGAGCTCGAAGAAGCCCCGGCGGGCATGCGACCAACAGAGCGCCGACGTGACCGGCCCGCCCGGACGCGCGGGATCGTACAGCCCGTTGTATCCGCCATAGGCGTCGGCCTGCAGGATGCCGCTCCAAGTCGCGAGGTGCACGTCCGGATGCTCTTGCCGCCGGTCGCGTGAGGCGAAGTAGAGCGCCGCCGGCGGATCGGCGCCGCCGAAGGGCCTGTCGTCGCGCACATAGGTCCAGATCCGGCCCGTGTCGGTCTTGCCCCTGGCGAGGATCGGCACCGTCGTGTCGTCGGCGTGCAGCCTCTGCGCCGCCATGGCGTGCCGGGCGATCAGGTCATGTAACGGCGCCAGCGCCACAGTCGCCGCGCCGACCTGGTCGGCGAGCGTCGAGACGGAGAGGTCGATGCCCTCTCGAAGGTATCTCTCGCTCTGCCGGTTCAGCGGTTGGTGCTGACCGAACTTCTCAAACAGTACCATGGCCAGCAGGTTCGGCCCCACGAAGCCGCGCGGCGTCACATGATAGGGCGCCGGCGGCTGTGTGATCATCTCGCAAGCGCGGCACGTGAACTTCTCCCGCACGGTCTGGATCACCTTCCAGGACCGCGGCACGACCTCCAGGGTCTCCGTCACGTCCTCGCCGAGCTTCGACAGCTTCATCGAGCCGCAGCACGGGCACGATGTCGGTGCTGCGATCACGACCCGCTCGCGCGGCAGATGCTCCGGGAAGGGCTTGCGGACAGGACGACCGCGCGCCCGTACGGGCAGCGATGCCTGGCGCGACATCGCCTCCGCCGCAAGTTCGTCCTCGGTCGCCTTCGATTCGAGCTCCTCGAGCTGAAGCTCCATCTGGTCGATGAGGCGCATCGTGCGCTCCGAGCGCTGACCGTAGAGCTCGCGCTTGAGCTTCTCGATCATCAGCTTGAGATGCACGATCGTCGCCTCGGTCGATGACGCCGCGGCCTTCGCGGTGAGGGCTTCGGCTTGCGCCTCGATACGCGCCTGGCGCTCCGCCAGGATCATCGCATGCGCCGCTGCCAGATCAGTCGGCAGCGTCGGCGGGACGGGCGATTCAGCGGGCGCGTTCACAAGGAGAGGGAATCACATCCGCCAGCAAACACAAGACTCGAAGCTCTATCCGATCGCCGTCGGACGCCAGGTCTCCACCGGATTGCGCCAGTCGATGCCGGAGAGCAGGTAGCCCATCTGAGCGGGCGTGATCGCGAGGACGCCGTCGGCCGGCGACGGCCACAGGAAGCGACCCTTCTCCAAGCGACGCACGTAAAGGCTCGCCGCCTGCCCGTCGTGCCAGATCACCTTCAACAGATCGCCGCGACGCCCGCGGAAGCAGAAGATGTGGCCGCCCAGCGGATCACGCTTCAAGACCTCCTGTGCCACCAGCGCCAGGGAGGCGAACCCCTTCCGCATGTCCGTGTGGCCGGTCGCCAGCCACACCTTCACGCCGACCGGAACCGGGATCACCTGAGCGCCTCAAGGCCGCGTGCGAGGGTCAACACCGTATCGGCATCCACCGCGCCCTCGACTATGATGCGCCGACCGCCGCGCAGCACGATCTCGATCCGCCCCGGCGTCGGCGCGGCGACCGCCAAGGCCGACGGCGCTCCCGCGCCCATCATCCGGGCGTCCTCACGCCGGTCAGTCTCGGACGTCACAATCATCGGGACAAAGCCTGCAGGTGCAGCACTGGGCTCGACGAACAGCGCCCGCCGCCAAGCCAGCAATTGCGAGCGCGCGATCCCATGCCGCCGCGCCGTCGCGGAGATCTGGCGCGGACCGGCCATGCTCTCCAGCACGATCCGCTCCTTCTCGCCCTCGCTCCAGCGGCGACGGCGCCCAGTCTCCACCATGTCGAGGCGGCTCAAGACACTGTCAGTATGGCTGTCCATACTCACAGTGCTCAACGATTTGCGTCACTC
>NZ_PZZL01000052.1 GCF_003046185.1 Phreatobacter oligotrophus | reverse complement strand
GCGTCGCGACCCGGTACGACAGATTGGCGGTCAATTTCCTCGCCGCCGTCCACATCGCTGCCATCGTCTCCTACTGGTTATGAGTCCGGACCCTAATACGAAATGTAAGGACGCCGGTTATGTTGGAGCTGCTCTATGACTAGCCGCGCGTTTTTGATCGACTATCACAATTGGTCCAACGAGAAGCTCGCAACTGTCACGCTGCCCGGGGGATGCACATGGTTCGCAGAGCGCTGGGAATTTCCTCGGGAAACTCCCGGGCTAGCATCGGCGTCCTATCGAGTGGATTGGCGGTGCCGCCTTGCGGACGAAACTTTGTTAACGGATAAACCGAATGAACTACTCCTCGATGCATGTCGCCGGGTTGTATGGTGTTGGCTTTATGAGCCGTCGACTGGCAAAACGCCCAAGTACAACGTTGTAAAGATAATTGAAGGAAAACTATTCGCCTTCTTAAGGTGGCTAACTGGTCGGGGCCATTATGACTTCTCCCAACTTAATGCCGACCTGGCGCAAAAATACATTAATTACATTGCTGAATGGATGATTGACGAAACCGACGTTGTAGGGGGAGACTTACGAAGTCGCAGGCGCCCCAAGGTCGAGTCCGCTGTGCTAGGGTATGTGCGAATAGTGCATATTATCTACAATGCAAAATCGGCTTTGGCGGCCGCAGGTTTGCCCTTTCCTGGCGAAGACCCTCTTGCCGGGGTCACGGCCGGATCGATCGCAAAAACTCTTGCTATAGCGGAGAAGCGGCCAATACAAGAGATGTCGGATCGCGCCTTCGCGAAGATTGTGAACCACTCTTACGATGTGCTGACCTCGGAAGCCAGCGAAATCAAAATTACTCTATGGAACCGGGTTATCGAACTATGTCCGAGCTTCAACGGTACCAACGAAAGCGAGATACTCGCCGAGGCCGGGTGGACAACGTTTCTGCGAGAGAAGGAGATAGACGTATCTTGTGGACTGTTCAATGCGGTGCGAAACCAGATAAATGAGCTCATCGCCTCGGCCGCGATTGTCATACAGTCCCTAACTGCGATGAGGCCGTCTGAGCTAGCGGGACTGATATATTGTGCGAATACCGAACATTACAAGTCTATCGATCCAGAGGAACTTGGATGCGTCAGGGTAACTCTGAGCGCAGACGGCCTATTTGAGATATTTTTGCTGTCCGGTTTTGTCTACAAAAGTAGACAGACTCAGGAGCCGGTCGAGTGGGTTCTCGGGCTGAGGCCAGTAGGAAGCAGTTATCTGCCCCCACCTGTCGAGGCAGTGTATGTTGTCGCCCGTCTCTTTCATAGCTGGCGAATCGTTGGCAAGCAAACTGCGCTGTTCCTACAACCAAATAGTATAACGTCTGCATCGGAAATCCTGTCTGATTGGATGAGAGGTTGGCAAGCTAGGATAGTCGGGGAGGTGTGCTCGGACGACGAGTTGAATGGGCAGGCCATAACTCCGCGTGTTTGGCGAAAGTCGTTTGCGCGCTATATGTTTCGGTACAATGCAGAATTGCTGCCAGCCATCTCCAATCATCTTCAACATACGTCAATGGCGATCACGGAGCGATCTTACATAAAGCCCGCGCTTAGGAGCGGATTGATGTGTTCCCTTCAGGCTCCGACCTCGAACACAAAGCCCCGGCGGAGCTGGTCAGGGTTGCTCAGCCGGGGCTTTGGGTGGTTCGCCTCATCTCCAGGATTGGAGGGACGACAGCAGCAGCACGGTTAGCGCGGCGCTTTGTCGTCGATCGTGCCCTACGGTTCTTCGAGCAGATCGATTGGCCGGACCCCGAGAGCGCGCGCCAGATTCGCCAGCGTGTCTATCCCGACAGACACTTTCGCTGTTTCGATGCGCGAAACATAAGACCGATCGACTTTCGCTCGTTCGGCCAACACCTCCTGCGAAAAGCCAACGCTTCTCCTAGCCCGTCTGAGATTGCGTGCGACCACTTTCCGAATGTCCATCGGGCGACGGAATGGGATTGTCGCCCAGCGCGCCACGGACTATCGTCCACAAACGTCGGATTGCGGCGCCTCCAGTACGCTAGCGAGCCAGACAGCTGGTCTTCGGCAAATTATGCCGATTGCGATGGTGTTCGTGGCTATGAAGGTCCCATTCGATGCACCTGGATGTCTCACCAAAGCGCTTTCCTGGGTCGAAGCTCAAAATCTCGGTTTCAGCTTTAAGCTTGGAGGTTGGGCTTCACGTCCGCGGTCGAATCGTTGGCTGTGCCGGTTCGTCATTGAAGGTTTTCGAGGAGCTGAACTCGTGGGCAGCTGCATGGGGCGTTAAATGTCACATCGTTCAGTCATCATCCCGCGCTGATTATCGTTTTGCCCTGTGGCTGGCTGATGATGTGGTGGCATCCGAATTTTTGCTGGGCTGGATTTTGGATGGCGCCGGATACAGTGGAAGGGAGCTTAACAGGTTGCAGGATCGGTCGGCGTTGCTCCGCAAGCGGGCGCAACGTTTAGTACTGGACGCGATGTCACTGAAGGCAGCATTGCTTGCAGCTGCTGATCCCATAAGGACCGATACCATTGGAGTGCGCGAGTGGCCTCTGAAGGTTTGATTGGACCCGGCTTTCAAATTGGCGATCTTGTGAGGCTGCGATCGGGCGGACCTCCCATGACCGTGGAGCGTGTGGACCCTGATGGCTTGGTTTACTGTTTGTGGTTCCATGGCCCAGGGCGGGCTCCATCATGTCGCGCGTTCGCTGCGGCGGTGCTGGATCGGACGTCAGCAGTAGGGGTAAGGGCGAACGCGGTTCGCCTACCGCGATCTTGATGTGATACTGTGCGCTTGCACCCGCCCACAAGGCACTTGGTATAAGCGCGGTCGCTCGACAGCCTAGTAGGCGTTCTCTGATCGGAGTCCCACATCCGCTCTAACTGGCTGAGAAGACGAACTTCCGATCATCACGATTCGCCAGCAACGGAGTCTCAT
>NZ_PZZL01000051.1 GCF_003046185.1 Phreatobacter oligotrophus | reverse complement strand
CAAGCCTGGCGATCCTGGCCTACAATATGAAGCGGGCAATCGCTGTTGTGGGCGTGGCTCCGATCCTCAGGGCCATCAGAGCATGAACCGCTCGTCTGTTCTCTAACAACCGGCGAGCCCGCGGCGTCCAAGCGCTGAACGTTCTCACACAGCCTCGGCCCAATAGCGGCTCCTCTCTCGCTGCACGACGCGGTAGAGACGCTAAGGGCAATGTCGATCGCTCATACCTACATGACGCCTCTATTCTGAAGCGTCGATTCCTAGCTTACAGATCGACGATCCACTATCGATGCAGCTTTGGCTGCTGTCGGACAACAGCCGGGTTGTGACGCAGCCACACTGGATGCAGCGCCGCGCCGTACCCCTTGTCAACGGATCGAGTTCGGGTGGCTAAACACGACAACAGCGCTTTGACTAGAGCCAATCGAACGTGGAATTCAAGTATAGTTAGCAAAGCGTAAACCGACAATTTCGCGAGAAACGAGCCCTCAACAGCAATCCGATTTCTGTTGATTTTTCAGGCGCTTATTTCTAGCGGGGTGGATCGTGGCAACAAGCACTTGGCTGGTCCTTTCGTCTTGCCCGCCGGCTCATTCCTAGCGATCCAACGGCAACAACACCCAGAATCTTGGCCGGGCTCCATGGACTTTCGCGGAACGATGCTATCTAATGGGAAGGCTTGGCCTGAAAACCAAGCAGGAAAACGCCCGGCACCAAACCTCTTCGGAATGGCAACGAGCGCTACCTGATGCATCGAGTTGACCAACCCTGGAAGGCCTTGGAAACCGAGGGGTTGGTCAATTCAAACTTCAAAGACATGTCTTTGGAGCTGTTGTCGTTATGCACTAGAGCCCGGCTTTAGTCAAGCGCGTCAGTCTCCAAGGGCGACTGCGAGCGAAAATGAACGACGCAAACGACCTCAACTCCATCGCCATTGTAGCGCCGGCCACATGCCTTTCGCATGAGGACGGGGACCCATCCAACCGCCTCCCGAACGGTTCGACCTCCAATAGCCTTGTTCTATCATCAGTTACCAATCTGAACGACACTATCGGCGTCAGGCGCCGGGCTTTGCCCGCCATTTACTACTTGCCGGCATTGGCTTCCGGAGCGCGGGTTGTGGAGCCCGCGAACGACAACTCTGTCGGAGCCAACAAGCCGTGAAACTCACCTCGCGAATTGGCCGCTCGCTGCTGCCCGTGAAGCCTCCGCCCCCCGCATCGCGAACAGAGGCCTTCTGGAGCCAGGAAGCTACTTTGGTCGAAATCATACCCAGTACGCCCGAAGCACCAGCTCGGCCGAAATGGCCGTTCGATGCCGTGGGCGAGATAGGCTTCGTCTGTGCCCCAGGGATTGCCACTTATTATGAAGGCGCCACGGAGCGTCTTGCGATCATTGCGGAATGGGCTACGCGTCGTCCGTCGTATGTGAAGGCACAGCCTGAAACTGCGATCATTCTGATCGGGGGTAAAAAATACAAGCATTTCCCGGATTTTCTTTTGAAAGACGCTTGGGGCGAGCGCCGAATGGAGGCGAAGTCCCAAACCGCGATGAATGATCCGGTTGAGGTCGCGCGCTTCCGGGCTATCGCCGATTGCTATGAGGCAGCGGGGTATCGGTACGAACTCGCTCCAGCGACGGCCCTTTACGACGGCGCGTTTGCAGATGGCGTAAAGTGGGTTTTCCGCAACCGTCTTCGTTCAGTCAGCGACAAGCGAAGGCGCTCAATTCTCAACAGTCTGCCGAGCGGGACAGCCATATCGGGCGGAGAACTCGCGACCCGCCTGGGCCTTGAGTTCGACGATCATCTGCGACGCGATCTGTGTGCGCTTCATGCCCAAGGGTTTTGCGCAATTGACCTCTATGCCGGCGTGCCTTCCGCAACCACAGCCCTAAGGAAGGGCCCGTCCTCAGTTGCTCCGCCTTGGCTGTCCGCGGGAGAGTTTTGACATGCCGTCCAAACAGGATTCCAAGCCCGAACCGGCCGACCTCCGCGCGCCTTGGCCTGCTGTTGACGATCACAAGCCTTCTGACCGCCTTCCCTTTCGAATGAAGCGGGGTCAAAGGATCCGTGTCGTCGATACGCTGTACCAATTTCGGGAGCAGTACGTTGACGGGCGAGTTGAGCTTCGCGCTGACGGTGCTGCGCCGGTTGCGGTCAGTTGCAACCGCCTGCACCGGCTTTTCGTCGAGGGCCACATAACTCTGCCGCTTTCCGAAGGATACGTCCGAGCGAAAGTCGCGACGGACCTGGACCCGGCGACTGTGCTTGCGAGCGTTTCTGAAAAAAGCCGAACGAAGGCCGAAAAGCGGAAAATCTACCTTGAGCGACTTCGGCAAGAAGACCGAGAGCGCCAAGGTTTAGGCTTGGGTCTGCTGCCCATAAATGGACCGAAGGACGGCACTCCGCCTCAGCTTCCGCAGAGCGGCGAGCGGCCCGCCAATTTGTCGGAACTGATCACGCTTGTTGCCGCCGAGATTGGCGACGTGATGCCACCCGACTGGCGAACCCTGCGCAAACAGGTCTGTCTTGTTCGCGAGGCGGATAAGGTGTGCGAACATCTCCTTTTGGATGGCCGAGCGATCTGCGTTCATCCCGAGCGCCTGGATCCCCACGTTGAGGACATCATCAACGCCAGCATGCTGGACCTGATGTACCAGCCCCTTGGCATCACCGCATCCGACCTTCAGGCCGACATCAATGGACGGATCGACGAGTTTAACGCGAAGAACGGCACAAACCTGAAAGTGCCTTCGCTGTCGACGATCTATGACAGGATCGGCCGGCTGGACGGAGCCGAAGTTGCTGCGTTCACTAAAGGTCGCCATCGTGCTCGCGCGCTCTACCGGTTGGATGGCAAAGGCTCGAGTGCCAGCGAACCACTGGAGTGGGTCGAGTTCGACTGGAAATACACGAACACGTACGTGATCACCGAAGAGTCGGCAGGCTCGGAGAAGCCTCAGCTTGTTGTAGCCCCTTAATTATCGGACGCGATCGCCACCGTAGTTTCGTTTGCTCGTGATGCGATGAACTCGCGCGGGGAACGGTAGCCCAGCGCTC
>NZ_PZZL01000050.1 GCF_003046185.1 Phreatobacter oligotrophus | reverse complement strand
ATGTCCCTGAAGCTGCCATGCATGCCGCCGTCGGTGAATTCGACGCGGATGGCCGGCAAGCCGGTCGCCACGAGCTGCCGCACATCGGCATCATCGGTTTGCCGCCTCGCGAGGACAGCCGCCTCAATCGTCGCATCAAGCTGCAACTCCGGACACGGTCGCAGCGGATCCAGTCGCGTCGCCTGGTCTGAAGCGCGCGCATTGAAACGGTATCGGCCGCCACAGGTTGTAACTTCGGGAGGGCGCTGCGACGCGAGGAAATGATCGTTGCCCTCGCGCAGGTTGGTCCAGAACGCCTGGTGGGTACTGCGGCGATGCCGCGCGAGATTGCGCGGGGTCATGCGGAAGGGAAACGACTGGACCTGAAAGCTCTCCGCACCGGCTGCAAACGCCTCCCGCGCCACCGCGTAGACCTCAGCGACACCGGCATCCGTCATGGCAAAGCAACCCGACGAGGTGCAGGCGCCATGCACCATCAACGAGGTGCCCGTGAACCCCTGGGCGCGTTCCAGCGTGTTGGGAAAGCCGAGATCGAAGGAAAGATGAAACTGCGAGTTAGGGTTCATCTGCTGGCGTCGGACGGTGTAAAAGCCCTCCGGCGCCTGCCGGTCCCCTTCCCGTCGCTTCGGACCGAGCTGTCCCGACCAGCGGCACAGGGGATAAGTCTTGAGCAGGACATATCGCCCGCTGCGGTCCCGCTTCCAGAGCTCGAGTTCCGATTCCTCTTTGAAAATGCGGATCACGATCGGGTCGGCCGGGGTCATCCCCCTCCCCTGCATCTCGGTGAGCAGCGCTGCGGGTATCGGCGCGAGATCCCGACGTTCCGACACCGTTGACGAGCAACCCGTCAGCGCAATGGCGCCGGCTGCCATTGTCCCGAAGAGGACCGCGCGGATGTGCGTACGCATGTTCAAGGTCTTCCAATCAACGGCGGGAAACTGTGCGTTGGCTGATACAACTACGGCCGATCGGACGCAAAGAACGGTTGCGGTTCGGATCTGCCTCTCCACGCGAGAATCCGCATGGCGTTGGCCGTCACCAGAACCGTTGCGCCGGTATCAGCGAGGATCGCCGGCCAGAGGCCCGTTACCCCGAGGACCGTGGTGACCAGGAACACCGCCTTAAGCCCCAGCGCGATCGTGATGTTCTGCGCGATGTTGGTCATGACCGTTTGCGACAGGCCGACCATGTTGACGATATCGAGAACGCGGCCATGCAGCACGGCCGCATCGGCGGTCTCCAGCGCGACGTCAGTTCCGCCGCCCATGGCAATGCCGATATCCGCCGCCGCAAGCGCTGGCGCGTCGTTGATGCCATCGCCAACCTTGGCGACGATCGCGCCGTTGCTTTGCAACTCCCGCACTATGGACTGCTTATCCTGCGGCAGCAGTTCAGCGCGGACCTCAATGCCGAGGGACGCGCCGATCGCCTCCGCGGTACGCCGATTGTCGCCGGTGAGCATCACTGTACGGATGCCGGCGGCCTTCAGGGCGGAGAGCCCCACGATGGCGTCCGCGCGCGGCTCATCCCGCATGGCAATCAACCCGGTCAGCTGATCGTCGACCAGCAAGACCGAGACGGTTTTGCCCTGCTCGTTGAACGCGACGATGCGCGCTGACTGCTCCGGCGACAGTGCGGTTCGTTCGGCTGCGGCCGAAGGCGAGCAGAGCAGTACCGTTTTGCCCCCTACTCGGCCGCTGACCCCTTTGCCTGCCAAGGCCTTGGCATCGTCCGCCGGCGGAATCGGGACACGGTCGTCCTTGGCGCGAGCGAGGATCGCCACGGCCAGCGGGTGGTTTGATCCGGTCTCGAGAGCCGCGGCGAGAGACAGCACCTCGCGCTCGGCTACGCCGATGGCCACCACATCCGTCACAACCGGCTTGCCCTGGGTCAGGGTGCCGGTCTTGTCGAACGCCACTGTGGTGATTTTGCGCAGCCCCTCGAGCACCGCGCCGCCCTTGAGCAACAAACCCCTCCTGGCGCCAGCTGACAGGCCCGCGGCAATCGCAGCCGGTGTCGAGATGACCAGGGCGCAGGGGCAGCCGATCAAAAGAACGGCCAGGCCCTTGTAAATCCAGTCGGGCCATGAGGCCCCCGCCATGAGCGGCGGGAGCACGGCAACAAGCGCGCCGGCAACGAGCACCGCGGGCGTGTAGTATGTCGAGAACCGATCGATGAAACGTTCTGTTGGCGCCTTGCTCTCCTGCGCCTCTTCGACCAGCCGGACGATGCGCGCAATGGTGTTGTCGGCCGCCGCTGCCGTGACCCGAATGCGCAGGACGGCATCGGCGTTGATCGTGCCTGCAAAGACGATATCGCCGACGCCTTTGCGCTTGGGTGTGCTCTCACCGGTCACCGGGGCTTCGTCAATGGAACTGCTACCGTCGAGGATCTCGCCGTCGGCCGGGATGCGGTCGCCGGGACGCACCACAATCACGCCCCCGACCGCGAGCAGCTCGGCCGGGACTTCCCGCGTCTTCCCGTCTTCCTCGAGCAGCGCGGTTTTGGGCACCAGGGTAGCCAGGTCGCGGATGCTTGCGCGGGCACGGCTCGCCGCCACGCCTTCCAGCAGCTCGCCGACCAGGAATAGGAAGACCACGGCGGCAGCTTCCTCGACAGCGCCGATGATGATGGCGCCCACTGCGGCGATCGTCATCAGCATCTCGATTGAGAATGGCGTGCCGGCGAACGCCGCTGACCACGCCCGCCGGGCGATAGGCACAAGCCCGATCATCATCGCCGCGAGGAACGCCCAAGTCTCGATCCGTTGCAGCAGCTGACCGGCGACGTACGCCAGCACCAGCGCCACCCCGCAGCCGATCGTGAGCAGTGCCTTGGGTTGCTTCCACCATGCTTCGTCGGTGCGGCCACTCTCCCCGTGCGGAGCTTGTCCCGCGCCGATTGCATGTGAGGGTGTGTCCTGCGCGTCTGCAGGCTCGATGCTGTAACCCAACGACTTGACCTGCCGCTCGACCGCGGCGGCACCGTGCGCATCCGCAAGCATTACGGTGAGCGTGCCGCTGGCGACCGAGACGCCAACCTCATCAATACCCGGAAGGCGCCGCACAGCGGTTTCGATCTTGGTAGCGCATGACACGCAGTCCATTCCGCCGATGCGGTAACGGGCTCTAACTGCTGATGGCGACATCCATTTTGGCTTTC
>NZ_PZZL01000049.1 GCF_003046185.1 Phreatobacter oligotrophus | reverse complement strand
TCGCGGACCTCAGGTGAGAACTTGTTCGTCGTCTTGCTCGTCATGGCTCCATCCTACTTGGAAGTTGGAGCCTCCGGCAGACCCGGGGCGGTTCAGTGCAGAGCGTCGTCTCCCAGCAGGGCCGCACCGATGACGGCACCGAGGTCGCCGGCTTCAACAATGTCGAGTTCTTCACGCCGCTCAAACCGCGCGAACAGTGGCGCGAGGGGGTCGACAAGAACAAGCTTGTCGAACAGATGCTGGCCCAGCTGTCACGCGAATTCCCGGGCGTCGACTTCAACTTCTCCCAGTATCTCGAGGACAACGTTTCGGAGGCCGCATCCGGCGTGAAGGGCGAGAACGCCATCAAGCTCTTCGGCAACAACCTCGAGACGGCGACCGAATATGCCGAAAAGGTCCGGCGGGTGCTGGCCAGCGTCCGCGGCATTGACGACCTCGCGGTCTTCACCGTGCTCGGCCAGCCGACGCTGACGATCCGCATCGACCGCCTCGCGGCGGGGCGCTACGGCCTCAGCCCGGGCGACATCAACACCGCGATCCGCACCGCCATCGGCGGCGACACGCCGGGCGACTTCTTCGAGCCCGGCAGCGACCGGCGCTTCCCGATCATCGTGCGCCTCGCGCCGGAGTTCCGTCAGAGCCCGGAGGCGATCCTCAACCTGCGCATCGGCGCGACGGATTCCTCCGGCGGGATCACCCAGATTCCCTTGAGCGAGGTGGCCTCGGTCAGCCTCGTCTCGGGCGCCGCCGCGATCTATCGCGAGCAGCAGCAGCGCTACATCCCCATCCGCTTCTCGGTGCGCGACCGCGACCTCGGCTCGGCCATCCAGGAGGCGCAGTCCAAGATGGCCGAGCAGGTGGAACTGCCCGCTGGCATGCGCATGGAGTGGGCCGGCGAATTCGAGAACCTGCAGAACGCCATCGCCCGCCTGCAGGTGGTGGTGCCGATCACCCTGCTGCTGATCGCCTTCCTGCTCTTCGCCAACTTCAATTCCATCGTCGATACGCTGCTGGCGCTCTCGGTCGTGCCGCTCGCCATGGTCGGCGGCATCTTCTCGCTGGTGCTGACCGGGACCCCCTTCGGTGTCTCCGCCGCCATCGGCTTCATCGCGCTGGTCGGCGTGTCGGTGATGGAAGGCATCATCGTCATCTCCTACTTCAACAGCCTGGTGGGGGCCGGCCGCGACCGCATCGAGGCGGCGATCGAATGTGGCAGGGTCCGCATGCGTCCGGTGCTCATCACCTGCGTCGCGGCCTGCGTCGGCCTGCTGCCCGCCGCCCTCAACACCGGCATCGGCAGCCAGGTGCAGCGTCCGCTCGCCTTCGTCGTGGTGGGCGGCATCCTCGTGGCGCCCTTCCTCATCCTCATCATCCTGCCGGCGCTGATCGCGCTCGTGTCGCGCCGCCAGCGCGACGAGAGCGAGGTGGTGACATGAGCCTGGGGATCGCCTTGTCGCGCGGCATTCTGGCGTTTGACATCACCGCCCGAGAGGCGTTGGTGGAGACGATGTCACGAGCGCATTCATGAGCCGCCAGCTGCCCCTCCGTCGTTTCCGCTGGACCGGCGTGTCGCTGCGCGCCCTGGCGATCGCGATCCTTGCTGTGGGCGTGGTGGCTCCGGCCCTGGCAGAAGGCACCCAGCCCCGCCCGGCGCCCCGCAGCCGGCCCGCGGCCGCGCCGGCGGGCGTCAGCTCGCTGGAGGCGGCGCTCGCCCGCGCCTTTGCCACCAACCCCGACATCCAGGCCCAGCGCGGCCAGGTGCGCGCCACGGCCGAGACCATCGCCCAGGCGCGTTCTGCGGGCCTGCCGCAGGTCAGCGCGACGGCCTATGCCGGCGTGCTCGCCACCCGCTCGATCCTGCGCGGGACACCCACCAACACCATCGACGGGGCGACGCTTGGCCAGCGCGGTGTCGCGCTGACCGCCACGCAGAGCCTCTTTGACGGCTGGCGCACGCAGAACTCGGTCGTCCAGGCCCAGCGCCTCACCGAGGGCCAGCGCCAGCAGCTGCGCGCCATCGAACAGGCCATCCTGCTCGATGTCGCCTCGAGCTATGTCGCGGTCCTCACCGGCCACGCCCTGGTCGATGTCCAGCGCCGCAATATCGGCTTTCTGACCTCGACCCTCGCCAATGCCCGCACGCGCCTTGCCTCGGGCGTCGCAACGCCGACGGACGTGTCGCAGGCCGAAGCCCGCCTCAGCCGCGGCCAGGCTGATCTCAGTGCCGTCGAGGCGGACCTCCAGATCGCCCGTGACCGCTTCGCACGCCTCGTCGGGGCACCCGCCGGCGCGCAGCTGCGGCCCGTCCGCCCGCTGGACGCGCTGCTGCCGGCCAGTCGCGATGCCGCCCGCGATGTCGCGGGCACCGGCAATCCGGCTGTCCTGGCCGCCATGGAGCAGGTGCGGGCGGCCGACGCCGCCGTGCGCATTGCCCAGGGTCAGATGCTGCCGCAGCTCTCGGTTCAGGGGCAGGTCGCCCGCGACTACGACACGGCAACCGACACCCGCCGGGTCGACAGCGCCCAGATGGTCGGCCGCGTGACGGTGCCGCTCTATGGCGGCGGCGGACCGGAGGCCCAGGTGCGGCAGGCGCAGGAACTGCTCGGTGCGGCGCGCCTGCAACTCGACTCGACGCGTCTCCAGGCGCGATCGGCTGCCTTTGCCGGCTACACCGCCTATCTCACGGCCGGTGCCACGATCCGTGCGGCCACGGTGGAGTCCCAGGCTGCCCAGGTCAGCGTCGAGGGCATGCAGAAACAGGTCGAGGCGGGTGTGCGCACCCTCGTCGAGCTCCTGAATGCGCAGCAGGACCTCACCATCGCCCGCGCACGCCTGATCCAGGCGCAGGGCGACCGGATCATCGCGACCTTCACGATCCTCGCCGCAACCGGCCGCCTGGAACCGGCGCGCCTTGGCCTTGCGAGCCTCGTCCCGGCAGGGCAGCCGGTGGCGCCCGCGCGCTCGGACTGGGATGTGCGCGGGGATGCCTGGCGCGACCTCAGGACCGTTCCGCCGGCCGAGGCGCCGCGGCGCTGACGGATCAATATTCGTAGTCGACGGGCTCGGGCTCGATCACCGCATAGGCGAGGCGCGTCGGCGCACCGCCGCGGATGGCGGGCGGGGCATAGGCATAGCCGTCGGCTTCGAGGTCCGGCACGAGCTCGCGCAGGCGCGCGAGCATGGCGCGGTCGGACGGGTGCCAGACGACGAGCGCTCCCTCGCGCGCGAGGCG
>NZ_PZZL01000048.1 GCF_003046185.1 Phreatobacter oligotrophus | reverse complement strand
GAAGAGGCCCTTCTCCGCGCGGAACAAATCTATGTCGATCAGGCTCCTGCAGCCGTCGCGATGGAGATCTCCAAAGCGAAGGTAGCGGATGGCTTCGTTGCAATTGTCGAACCCGCCGGGCCAGTGCCCCTTCAGGCGACGGACGATGAGGACGAGACCCCGTTCTCGCTGATCGGGGACAGCGTCGCATCCCGTAAGATCGTCACCGGATCGCGCGGCGCCTTCTCTGTCAACGTCTACAACGTCGGTTCACGGCAGATCGGCTGCGAGAGCTACACAGAGTACGTGGCTCTTCGGACGATCCTGACGCTGCGAAACGACGTCATCAGCGTCGAAGAACAGATCCCGCCGTTCACCTACACCGATGAGCGGGGCAAGACGCGCCAGAGCTATCTCGACTTTCGTGTCACGTTGGCGAGTGGAGAGCGTATCGGCATCGCCGTGAAACCCGAGGCTGTCGCCCGTCGCCGCGGGTTTCGTCAGACCCTGCGTCTGATCGCCAAGGCGATGCCGAAATCGGTCGCCGACCGCATTGATCTGATCACCGACAAGATGATCCCGCCAGAGCTCCGGTCGTTCGTGGCCGCTGTGGAAAGCGCCCGTGCCGACCAGCAGCATCGGCCTGCGCAGACGGCAGCCGACGATGCCGCGGCGGCCAAAGTCATCGCGACCATGGCCGGAGCCTGGACACTCGGTCACCTGCAGCGGGCCATCGGTCTGCCTGATGGTCGAGGCTTCCGCGCCGTTGTGAGGGCCATCGCCAGCGGCATGCTGAGCATGCCCGATGGCTTCCGTCTCGCGGACGACGAATACGTCCGCCGCAACACCTGAGGCGGCCGGCAACACGGCCGCCATCACACCCATCCCACCTACCACCTGAACTGCGGCCCGCACCGGGCCGACGACACTGCTTTATCCAGAAAGAAGGAAATATCTTATGTCTACCAATGTCTTGAAGCGCCTCGACGTCGTCGTTCGCCGTCTTGGCCCCCATGACCGGATCACCATCAAGGGGGTGATCTATACCCGAGCCGAGGAGGTCGTCGGCGGCTACGCCCTGACCCGGACCGACGATCGTGAGATCGAGGTGTTCACCCACGAGCAGATCCACCGCTTCCATCTCGAAGACAACATGGTGGTGGACTCGGAATATTTCCGGTTCCGCCACACCTACACAGGCGACGCTCGCTACGTCGACGTCACCAGCGTGGACGTTTTGCATCCGACCAAGCGTGCCGGCGTCCTGCGCAAGTTGCGCGTTGTCGGCGAAATCGAGCGGCGTGTCGCGGCGGGCGAAAAGATCCTGACGGAAGCTGCGTTGCAGCCGATTCTCGACGCAATGTTTGAGGAGGGCAGCGTCTTCCGCAAGGAACTCGAGGCTCTCGCAAAGTCGCGCATTCTGCCCGGCTCCGCGGCCCTTGCCCGGACGAGTAATGCGGATCTTGCCCGTCAGGGCGAGACGACGGACAAGTTCCTCGTGGCGCCTTCTGCGCGGGCGGCTCTTGAATGGCACCGCAAGTTCCGCGCTTCAGGCAGGAATGTGCTCGTCCTGGCCGGCAACTACGAGTGCGTCGGCGCCAAGCGGATGGTGCTTCACCCCGACACGCAGCGCCACGTGGATCGTGCTCTTCAGGTGCGCGAGTTCTCGGGGCCGCTCATGGTCCGGTACGACGCCATGGTTGTCGGCATCAACGTAGAGAACAAGCAGATCGAGAAGGAGAACGAGGCGCGTCGGAAGGCCGGCGAAGACCTCAAGCCCCTCATCGCGACGCCGTCGCGTTATGTTTTCAAGCGCGAAGCGCGCAAGCTCTCTGCGTTCCAGAACGCCATCTGCACGCACGGCGTGACCAATGCCGTCCGCCGGTTCACCTCGCTTGGCAGCGGTCTCGATATTCGGGGGATCGGTGAGCGGGTCGAGATGGACGGGTGGGAATGCAATCTCAAGGTCATTCTCGAGCACGCGGGCCTGTTCGATGCCCTCAGCCCCAAGGCTCGGGGCGAGGCCGCCCGCATCAAAGTCTGGGCGGTCTATGCCATCGATTGCGCGTCCCGTGTCATCCTTGGAGTTGCCTTCTCGATCCGCTCGCACGCCGACGCGGTGCTCAATGCCCGATCGCAGATCGGTATCGACAAGACCCACATTGCTCGTGCCGCCGGCTGCCAGAGTTCCTGGCATCAGCTGACCGGTGTGCAATGTCTCGTTGCCGACAACGGCAAGGAGTTCACGGCTGCAACCGTCCTGGCCGCCGAAGCGGCCCTCGCCGAAGGCGCCAAGGTCTCCACTCCGGCAGCGATGCCTCAGGTTAAGGGCACGTGCGAAAGCTTCTTCAAGCGCAATGTGATGAAGTTCCAGGGCCTGCCGGGCTGGACCGAAATGCGCCAGCGCCTGAACAAGGACTTCAAGCCGGAGGAGCATGCCCAGCTCGTGCTGGCCGAACTCGTTCGCTTCATGATCCGCGACATCGTGGATGTCTATCATAACACGCCCCACCGGGGGCTTGGCGGTTCTTCTCCGGCCCTTGCCTGGGAGGCTCTCTACGAAAAGCGCAATGTCCATCCGCCTGCGAGCCCATCTCGTCGGCGCGTGGCCTTTGGCACCCGCATCGAACGCGTCATCGGCCGCCATGGCATTACCGTGCTCGGCAACGACTATCAGTCGGAGGCGATCCAGAAGCTCTTCCAGGCCCGGGGCAATATCACCGTCCAGGTGGCTGTGGATCGCTGGGACCTCGGCGCCATCAGCGTCTGCATCAACAACGAGTTTTGCGTCGCCCGGCCGCGCCGCAACCTCAACCTGCGGGGCGTGAGTGTGGAGGCGCTCCTCGAGGCACGCCGTGTCCTTCGGGCCAAGTACGCGGCCGAGGTCAAGCTCACGGAGCACATCGTCAACGATGCGCTTGCTCACGCGCAGGCTCTGTTCGCCCAGACCGCCTACCGTGCCACCGTGGTTCTTCGTCCCCTCACCGACGTCCAGCTGGATGCCATGGAGCGGGGTCTCGGAATGTCCCTTGCCATTGAAGGCGATGACACGGTCCCCGCCGAAGCGCTGCATCGCACGTTCCTCATCGCGGCCGAGTCGTTCCCTGCCGGCGAACTGAACGGCCAGGAAACTCCCGATGCCGCGCCTGCGACTGTGCGCGGGCCGACGAAGACCTCCCGGTTCGTCAAGGAGTGATGGCGATGATTGACACGTCCCGTATTGCCGAGATCATCCAGCAGATGGCGTCCCTTCGC
>NZ_PZZL01000047.1 GCF_003046185.1 Phreatobacter oligotrophus | reverse complement strand
GCGCTCTATTCCGGCGCGACGCTGAATTTCGTCGAGAACCCCGAGACCGTGCCGGACAATGTCCGCGAGATAGCGCCGACCATCTTCTTCGCCGTGCCGCGCATCTGGGAGAAGTTCTACTCTGCAGTGATGATCCGCCTGAAGGAGGCGACGCCGCTGCAGCGGGCGCTCTATGGCTGGGCCATTGAGCAGGGCAAGCAGGCCGCCGAGCTCATGATCGACGGCAAGGAGGTGCCGCTCGCCCTGCGCGTGAAGGTGACGCTCGGCCGCTGGCTGGCCTTGAACAACGTGCGCAAGGCCATCGGCATCCACCGCTGCCGCTTCCTCGTCACCGGCGCGGCGCCCATCTCGCCCGACCTCGTCCGCTGGTACTTCGCCCTCGGCGTGCCCATGCTTGAGGTCTGGGGCATGACGGAGACGTCAGGCGCCGGCTCCGTGGTGCCCGTGGAGCGCATCAAGCCCGGCACGATCGGCCGCCCCACCAGCGCCATCGAGATGAGGATCGGCGAGCACGGCGAGATCCTTGCCCGCGGTCCCACCATCATCAAGGGCTACCTCAACCAGCCCGAGAAGACCGCCGAGACCATCCGCGACGGCTGGCTGCACACCGGCGATGTCGGCACCGTCGACAACGAGGGCTTCTTCCGCATCACCGACCGGATGAAGGACATCATCATCACCGCCGGCGGCAAGAACATCACGCCCTCCGAGATCGAGAACGAGCTGAAGTTCTCGCCCTACATCACCGACGCCGTCATCATCGGCGACCGGCTGCCCTACCTGACCGCGCTCGTCATGATCGACCAGGAGAATGTCGAGAAATTCGCGCAGGACAACGACATCCCCTTCTCGAACTATGCGAGCCTCTGCCGCGCGCCCGAAGTGGTGGCGCTCATCCAGGCCGAGGTCGAGCGGGTCAATGCGAAATTCGCCCGCGTCGAGCAGGTGAAGACCTTCCGCCTCATCGAGCAGCGCCTCACCGCAGAGGACGAGGAACTGACGCCCACGATGAAGCTGAAGCGCAATCTCGTGCAGAAGAAGTACGCCGACCTCATCGCCGGCATGTACCGCAGCGCCGCAGCCTGACCCGCTACCGGCGCCGAGGTCTTTCTACTAGCATTTTCGCCAAGGCCGCCCGACGGCCCCACCCCATAGACCCGGATCAACCGGGCTCACCCGATGGAGGAACCCCGATGAAGACGCTTTTCACAAGCCTTGCCCTCGCGGCGACGCTGGTCTCCGGAACCGCGCTCGCCCAGACCCAGGGCGTCGCCAACAACCAGATCACCCTCGGCACCATCCAGGACCTGTCCGGGCCGCTCGCCGCCTATGGCAAGCAGACCCGCAACGGGTTGCAGATGTTCTTCGACGAGCTCAATGCCCGCGGCGGCATCCACGGCCGGCAGGTGCGCCTGCTCGTCGAGGACAGCGGCTATGACCCGCGCAAGGCCCTGCTCGCGGCGCAGAAGCTGGTCAATTCCGACCGCATCTTCGCGATGGTCGGCCATATCGGCACGGCGCAGAACATGGCGGCGATGCCGATCCAGTTCGAGCGCAACGTGCCGAACTTCTTCCCCGTCACCGCGGCGCGCGAAATGTACATGCCGCCGACGCCGCTGAAGCTCGCCTTCGCCGCCTCCTATTTCGACCAGGTGCGCACGACGCTTCCCGACATCATCCGCGAGAAGAACGCCAGGCGCGTCTGCGTCGTCTACCAGGACGACGAGTTCGGCCTCGAGGTCATGCGCGGCGGCGAGGCGGCCCTTGGCCTCGTCAACCAGACCTTTGTCGAGCGCACGACCTACAAGCGCGGCGCCACCGAGTTCTCCTCGCAGGTCGCCCGCATGAAGGCGGCGAACTGCGACCTCGTGCTGATGGGCACCATCATCCGCGAGACCGTCGGCGTGCTGGCGGAGGCCCGCAAGATCGGGCTCGAGGCGACCTTCGTCGGCACCTCGGCCGCCTACACCCACCTCATCCCGCAGCTCGGCGGCGCGGTCGCCAACGGCTTCTACGCCATGATGACCACCGCCCATCCCTATCCCGATGATCCGAGCCAGGAGATCCGCGACTGGGCCGCCCGCTACAAGGCGAAGTTCGGCGAGGACCCGACCGTCTTTTCCGCCTATGGTTGGCAGATCGGCGACGCCTTCCTGCAGGCGGCGAACCGGGCCGGCCAGGCCCTGACGGTGGAGAGCTTCCTGCGCGCGGTGGAGACCAATCCGCCGGCCCAGACGCCCTTCGAGACGCGGCCCTGCAACATCACCCCGCAGAACCGCCTCTGCAACAACGACGCCCGCCTCTCCCAGGTGCAGAACGGCCGCTGGGTCGTCACCCGCAGCTGGCTGACCGGCGCCGCGCCGACCAACTGACGCACAGTCCTGACGCCGCTGGCCCCCAAGCCGGCGGCGTCGCTTCATGCCTGCATGAGCCGGCCGCGGGCCGGCGGGAGCCGCCATGGCCCATCCCTTCTACACCGCGGACCACGAGGCCTTTCGCGACCAGGTCCGCCGCTTCGTCGCCCGCGAGATCGAACCCTTCGCGACGCAGTGGGACGAGGCGGAGGAGTTTCCCCGCGAGCTCTACCGGAAGGCGGCGGCCATCGGCCTTCTCGGCCTCGGCTTTCCGGAAGGCTATGGCGGCATCCCCGCCGACCGCTTCATGTGGATCATCGCCACGCAGGAGCTCGCCCGCCACGGGGCCGGCGGCATCAATGCCAGCCTCATGAGCCACGCCATCGGCGCACCGCCCATTGTCGCGGCCGGCTCCGAGGCGCTGAAGGCGCGGCTGCTGCCCGGCATCTTCGCCGGCGAGCGCATCGCGGCCCTCGCCATCACCGAGCCGGGCGGCGGATCGGACGTCGCGAACCTGCGCACAACGGCGCGCCGCGACGGCGACCACTACGTCGTCAACGGCGAGAAGACCTTCATCACCTCCGGCATGCGCGCCGATTGCTACACCGTGGCCGTCCGCACCGGCGGCGAGGGACCGGGCGGCGTCAGCCTCCTCGTCATCGAGCGCGATGCGCCCGGCTTCACCCGAACGCCGCTGAAGAAGATGGGCTGGTGGGCCTCCGACACCGCGACCCTGCATTTCGACGATGTCCGCGTGCCCGCCGGCAACCTCCTCGGACAGGAGGGCGCCGGCTTCAAGATCATCATGCGCAACTTCAACCACGAGCGCCTGACCATGGCCGCCGGCTGCATCGCCATGGCCCGCGTCTGCCTCGATGAGGCCCGCGCCTATGCCGCCCAGCGCGTCACCTTCGGCAAGAAGCTGACCCAGCACCAGGTCATCCGCCACAAGCTCGTGGACATGCACCAGAAGGTCGAGACCTCGCAGGCCTGGCTGGAAATGCTGACCTGGCGGCTGGAACAGGGTGACGACCCCGTGGCCGAGATCTGCCTCCTGAAGAACCAGGCGACGCAGACCCTCGCCTACTGCGCCTCGGAGGCTGTGCAGATCTTCGGCGGCGCCGGCTACATGCGCGGCGTCAAGGTCGAGCGCATCTATCGCGAGGTGAAGGTCAACGCCATCGGCGGCGGCACCGAGGAGATCATGAAGGATCTCGCCAGCCGCCAGATGGGGCTGTAGCGGGGCCT
>NZ_PZZL01000046.1 GCF_003046185.1 Phreatobacter oligotrophus | reverse complement strand
AACTCGAAGGTCAGCAGCGCCACCGAATAGCGGGTGACGGAGCGCATGTGGACGAGGTTGGGAATGCCACGCGCGGCGATCTCGATGGGCGCGGTAACACGGCTCTCAAGCTCCTCGGGCGTCAGGCCGGCGGCGCGCATGGAGACGAGCACCTGCGTCGGCGCGACATCGGGAAACGCGTCGATGGGCAGCTTCAGATAGGCGTTGGCGCCCCAGGCGATAAGCGCGATGGCGGCAATGAAAGCGATGAGACGCTGGCGCAGGGCCAGTTCGGTCAGGCGTCCGAGCATGGCCTCACTCCTCCCCGGTCTCGGAGAGTTCGGCGACAAGGGCGAGGAGGCCGCGGGTGGCGATCTCCGTGCCCGGCGCAAGGTCGGCGCGGAACGCGACGCCGCGCGCCGTCTCGGCGACGACCTGCACCGGCACGGCGAGGAAGCCGCTGGCATTGCGGGTGAAGACCCAGGTCCGGTCGCGGTGGCGGACCACGCCCGAGGACGGCGCGAGCCACTGGGCAAGGCCATTCTGCTCGACGCGGACGGAGACGTTCACGGCGAGGCCCGGCCGCACGCTGCCGCCATTGGTGTCGACCTCGGCGACCACTGCAACGGACTGGGTCGCGGCATCGACGGTCCGGCCGATGCGGATGACGCGGCCCTGCGCCCCTTGCGTCGGCAGGATGACACGGGAGCCGACCTGCAAGGCGCCGAGGCGCGTCGCCGGCACCTGGATGTTGACCCAGAGCGGGCTGAGGTCGGCGATGGTGAAGATCGGCGCCGATGCGACGACACGCTCGCCGGCGCTGGCGTGACGGATGGTCACGACGCCGTCGATCGGCGCGCGCATCTCAATGGAGGCCATGAGCCTGCGCGTCCGCCGCAGCGTCTCGACGCCCTCGTCCGCCATGCCGATGAGCTTCAGCAGCTGGATCTGCTCGTCGAGCTTCGCCGCGGCGTTCGTCGCCTCGGTCTCGGCGACACGCAGGTCGCGCTCGGGGATCACCCGGCTTTCATGGAGCGAGCGGGAGCGGCGCAGACGATCCTGGGCAAGGCTCTCGTCGGCAATGGCGGTGAGGAAACCCCGCTGCGCCTCGATCAGCTCGGGCGAGCGCATGGTGGCGATGACCTGCCCCTGCCGCACGGTTTCATCCGGGGCGACAAGCACGGTTTCGATGAGGCCCGCGGCGGGGGCCGCGACCACCCGGATCTGCTGGGGCGGAACGGCCACCATGCCGGGGAAGGACAGGTCGGTGGCGCCCGATTCCGGCTGGATGGGGCTCAACTGGATGCCGGCGGCGCGCACCGCTTGGTCATCCAGCCTAATGATGGGCCGCGAGGATGATCGGCTTGTGCTTTCTGCCAGTTGCGTCATCGCTGGAACGTTCAGGGCGACGAGGACGAAGGCGGCATATGACAGGATGGTGCTGGCGCGAGACATGGGTGAACTCAGAGGGTCGAGGGCAAACGAGATGGGCAATGGCCAAAGGTCGACGGGCACGGGAAGCTAGTGCTCTGCGATCAAGCTGCAGGCTGCCGGCGGATGGCCTCGATGGGAGCCCGGCAAGATGGCAACTCAGCTGCGACAACGTCCAAGGGATCGGTCGTTCCGCTTGCGACCCCGATGATGGTGGTCGCCGTCCAGATCCAGTCCTCGCCTGCTTTCCTCACGAGTGCAGGCGCGGCCCTTGTTGAGCAGGACTGAACCTGCTCAACGATCTGAATGGACGCGCCGGCAGTTCTCAGCCGCTCCTCGATCTGAGCTTGGATGGGGTTGAACAGGAACGTCGCAAGAAGCCAGTGAAAGAACGTGTCGACCATAGCTGCACCAATGATGGGGGGATTGGTCAATGACGAGTGGCCGTGCCGCTGGCGTCGCGCGTCCGCCAGAGGCTGTAGGCAACACCGCAGGCGAGGATCGAGAAGGTGATCGCCAGCGACAATGCGGGCGGGAACTTCTCAAGTCCCAGGAGGTCGGCCAGGAAGATCTTTGAGCCGATGAAGATCAGTACCGCGGCGAGCGCGATCTTCAGGTAATGGAAGCGATGCACCATGGCTGCGAGAGCGAAATAGAGGGCTCGCAGGCCGAGGATCGCGAAGATGTTGGACGTGTAGACAATGAACGGGTCAGTGGTGATCGCGAAGATGGCGGGTACTGAATCCACGGCGAAGATGACGTCCGCGACCTCAATCAAGACGAGGGCGAGGAACAGCGGCGTCATGAACCAAACAGTCCTACTGGGATTCTGGGGGTCCGGAAGCTTCACCCAAAACTTCTCGCCATGGTGCTCGTCGGTCACGTTGAAGCGCCTGCGCATGAAGGCGAGCACCGGGTTGCTGGCGACGTCGTACTCCGCGTTCCGGAACACGAGCATTTTGACGCCTGTCGCGACCAAGAACAGGGCGAAGATGTAAAGAACCCAGTTGAATTGGGTGACGATTGTCGCACCGAGGCCGATCATGATGGCACGCAGCACGATCACGCCGAGGATACCCCAGAAAAGCACCCGGTACTGGAACTGGCGAGGAACGGCAAAGAAGGTGAAGATCATGGCGATGACAAACACGTTGTCCATCGCCAGAGCCTTTTCGATCGCAAATCCTGTCAGATATTCCATGCCGCTCTGATGGCCGAGGTACCACCAAACCCACGCACCAAAGCCGAGGCCGAGACCGATATAGCCGGTTGAGAGAACAAGGCTCTCCCGGACCTCGATCTCGCGTTGCTCCTTATGGAGCACGCCGAGGTCAAGAACGAGAAGCATGACGACGATGCCGAGAAAGCCCAGCCACATCCAAACGGGTGAACCGCCCCGAGTTTTCTAGACGCCTTCGGCTCGCGCTATGTGCTGCCGTTCGAACTCGACGGGCGACAGCATCCCGTTTCGTGCGTGCTTGCGGGTCGGATTGTAGAACATCTCGATGTAGTCGAACACGTCGGCCCTTGCCTCATCGCGCGTCCGGTAGACCTTACGGCGGATCCGCTCGCGCTTGAGCAGGTTGAAGAAGCTCTCCGCCACCGCGTTGTCGTGGCAGTTGCCGCGCCGGCTCATCGAGGGCTCCAGATCGTGGTGCTTCAGGAAGGATGCCCACTCCATGCTCGTGAACTGGCTGCCCTGATCCGAATGCACCAGCACGCGGCCCTTCGGCTTGCGCCGCCAGACGGCCGCCAGCAGCGCCTGAAGGACGACGTTGGTCGTCTGGCGCGATTGCATCGACCATCCGACGATGCGGCGCGAGAAGAGGTCGAGCACGACCGCCAGGTAGGCGAAGCCTTCGTGCGTGCGGATGTAGGTGATGTCGGTCACCCAGGCCTTGTCCGGCGCCTCCACGTCGAACTGGCGGTCCAGCGTGTTGCCGATGGCCAGGGATGGCTTGCCTCCGTACGTGCCGGGGCGGCGCTTGTACCCGATCTGAGCCCGTATGCCGGCGAGCCGCGCCAGTCGTGCGACCCGGTTCGGACAGCAGTTCTCGCCCATGTCCATGAGGTCGTCGTGGAGCTTCCGGTAGCCGTAGACTTTGCTGCTGTCGCGCCAGGCCGTGCGGATCAGTTCGATCTGGCGGCGGTCCTCCCTGGCGCGTCGGCTGAGCGGGTCCTTCAGCCAGGCGTAGAAGCCGCTAGGTGTGGGTTCTGATCAGGTTGTTCCGGCGAGTACCTGAGCCGGCGATCGTCGTGCGAGGCTAACATGGGGCCGGTGGTGGTTGTACCAGGCCAGCC
>NZ_PZZL01000045.1 GCF_003046185.1 Phreatobacter oligotrophus | reverse complement strand
TAGCCACCGCGCGAAAGCTGCTCGTAACCCTCAATGCCATGATCGCCAGTGGCCGGAGGTACGTCCCTCAGGGCTCCAGCTGAATACAGTTGCCGGCAAAACCGGGGCGGTTCAGTCCTTCAATGCAAAAGGCTATATTTTCAATGTGATGAAGAACGCCCTCCACCACCACAAAATCAAACGTTACCGCGGGGAACCTATCGACATTCAAATCCGCGCGCTGATGCTCAACGCCCTGCAGACCGAGTTCACGTACTCGCTTGCTGGCGCGTTCCAACGCCTTGTCAGCGATGTCGCTGGCGACGATACGGCCAGCAAAGCCCGCTTGGCGCAGAGCAATTTCCATCCAACCTTCATTTGATCCAAGAATCAGCACGCTCTTTTGCGAAGTATCACCTGTGCAAATATACTTTTCAATACTGTACGAGAACCAGTGTTTATCAGGATCACCGGTATAGCGTTCGTTGATTAACTTTAGATAACTTAATGCCGACATCCACGAACTGCCGTAACTGTACGGATGATCACTATTTCAAGGGTTAGACATCTGATCTCTCTATACCTGTTGTCTGATAAACCGCCTCAGACGGGACCTGAGGTGGCCGCACCGCGGGAAAGAAGCAAAATTAGCCGCCAAGAGCAATCGCGAGGCACATCCGACATACTGGCGCGTGTAGCATGGTGTAAACAGCTCACGTACCTAGTTGGGGTGGCGCAGGATCGAAACCCGTCGTATCGGACGATTAAAGCGGAACCCGACCTGAATGAATCGTAAGGGATTCCCAAATCGGGCGGGAAGTGATTGAGACCGTCTACCGGTTGGGGGCCGCCGGACATGTCGAGAGCGCTATCGGTCGATATTCGCGTTCGAGTTCTGGGCGCCGTTGCGACGGGTGCATCGCGGCGCTTTGGGCCGGTGGCGGGGTGATGACGGCTTTCGAGCGGACGTGCTCGGTCACGAGGTCTGCGTGCTGGCGCAAGCGGTAGCTTGACGCCTCGATCTGGATCACGACGGGGTGGTGGAGGAGCGTGTCGAGGAGCGCCGTTGCGACGACGGGGTCGCCGAAGATGTCGCCCACTCGGCGAAGCCGCGGTTTGAGGTGAGGATCATGGCGCCCTTCTCGTAGCGCGCATTGACCAGCCGGAAGAACAGGTTGCCGACGCCGGGCACCACAGGCAGGTTGCCGATCTCGTCGACCACGAGGAGCTGGGGGCGGACGAGGTAGCGGATCCGCTCCCGTAGCGTGCCCTCCTTCTCGGCCTTGGCGAGGGAGGTTACGAGGTCAGGCAGCGTCGAGAAGGTGACGCTTTTGCCCGCCTTAATCGCTTCGACGGCAAGGGCTGTGGCCAGATGGCTTTTGCCAGTCCAGGGTGGACTAAGCAGTTGCACCACCTCGGCGCGCTCGATGAAGGTCAACTCGGCCAACGCCAGGATGCGGTTCCGGTCGAGCGATGGCTGGAAGGCGAAGTCGAAGCCGGCAAGCGTCTTGATCGTGGTGAGCCGCGCGAGCATCATGGCCGTCTTGATCCGGCGTGTCTCGCGGATGGACAGCTCCTCCATCAGGATCTGATCGAGCGCTGCGATGGCGTCGATCTCGCCCTGCGATGGCGTCGATCTCGCCCTGCTCGATGCGGCGGATGGCGCCATCGAGCACCTCGAGCGCTTGCGGCATGCGCAGGGCCACAAGGCTTCTCTTGATGCTGTCGAGCGTCGTCGGTTGAGGGTGGCGAACGGAAGCGCTCATGAGCGGCCTCCGTTCGCGCCGGTGCCTTGAGCGGCGAGCCGGTCGCCGATGGCCTGGTAGATGGAGAGCGAGCGGGCCGCGACGCGCTCACCGGGCCGGAGGAACGCCATCTCGTCATCCCGGCGATGCTGGACCCCATTTGCCGCCCCTCTCGCCGCGTTGCCTCGCCGATGCGCCGGATCGATCTGGTATTGTTTGCGGCCCTCCACAACAGGATGGCGCGCCACGAGTCGGCCGCCATCCAGGACGCGGATCTCGTCAGCCAGCTGATGCACCTCAACCGCCCGGCGTGTGCGGTCAGGCACCCTGTAATAGTTGCCGCCAATCGCGACGAACCCGTCATGGCTGACGCGCCGCTCCAACTTGATCAGGGCATCGAAGGGGCCGGCAGGCAGCGCCTGGAGCTCAGGCTGCTCGGCGGCAAAGGCCTCGGCCACAATCCGGTTGGTGGTGCCGTGGAGGCGGACGTTGGCGACCGTGTCGAGTCAGAGGCCCAGCTCGGCGTTCAGATGATCCAGGTCGCGGAAGGACCTGCCGAGGAAGAAGTCCTCTCGGATGTAGCGGAAGGGCCGCTCCACCTTGCCCTTCGTCTTGGCCCGGTACGGCCGGCAGGCTCGCGGCAGGAAGCCGTAATGTTGCGCCAGCGCCAAAAGCGAGCGGTTGTAGATGATGTGGCCGCCCTCATCCTCGCCGGTCAGCGCCGTCTTCATGCGGTCGTAGAGGATCTCGACCGTAACGCCGCCGATCGCCGCAAAGGCCGCCATATGACGGCGCAGCAGCGTCTGAAGGTCCTGATGATGGACGAAGCGCGCAAACAGATGGCGCGAGTGACCGAGGACCAGGCTGAACAACCAGACGATCCGGTTGACGCCGGGCTCGTTCTCGAAGGCGACGACGAAGCGGGCGAAGTCCACCTGTGCCTGCAGGCCGGGCGGGGTCTCGAAGCGGAACTCATAAGGTCGCGGCCCTGCATTGGGCCGAACCGCCGCTACGAGGCGCTTCACCTGCGAGTAGCCACCCCCATAGCCGCGTTCACGGATCTCGCGCAGCAACCGGGTGGCCGTCAGATCCGGGAAGGCTATGAGGCGCTCGCGGATGTAGTCGACGAAGGGCAGGAGTTTGCCAAGCCTGCCGACCTGACGTGGCCCATAGACCAGCAGCTCAAGGCCACGCTCAATGTATTTGCGAACCGTCTTCGGATCGCGGCCCGTCCGCCGCGCAATCGCGGTCACGGACAGACCTTGCCGATGCAGGTCGAGGATCATCACCAGTTCTCCAAGCTGGACCACCCGCACTGCCCCCGTCCCGATCCTCGAGACGGCATCATCAGCGGCGGTCGGAGAAAGCGAGCCTGTGGAGGGCATGCCCTCCACAGGCTCCCGGCAGCGTCCAACCAAGGAAAATTCAAAGGCCACATTCAGGGAGTATTCGGTGGCCACTGACAGGTGCCACATGGACACTGGAGACGACGACCTTCGTTGACGTGCTCACCCTTCGCGTCTTAACTGGGGCTCTTCATGTTCGCCGGACCGATCAATCGCGACGCCTTCGACGCTTATGGCCTTCATGCCGGATCACTTTGATCAGCTCGCCACGCCGGCGCCAGAAGCAGAAGATGTGCCCGCTAAGTGGATCGTGCTTCAGCGCCTCCTGCACCTATAACGCCAGCGAGGGAAGGCCTTCCCGCATGTCGGTGTGGCCCGTTGCCAGCCACACATTCACGCCCATCGGGGCCGGCATCATCACGGCGTCTCCGGGCCCCGAGCCAGGCGGAGGAAAACCTCCACGTTGATCGCCCCCTCAACGATCAGCCGGCGACCATCAACACGATCTCGACCCCGGCTCCACGCCTCTCTCGCGGAAGCGGAGCCGCCCCCCCTGCCTCAGAGTCCGTCCCGGAACTCATGACGCTCGCGCGATGCGGCGGATAAGAACCATGGCGGCGGCTGCGTAGAGGAAGGCCGTCGCGGAGGCGATGGT
>NZ_PZZL01000044.1 GCF_003046185.1 Phreatobacter oligotrophus | reverse complement strand
GGCCTCACCCCAAACGAGTTTGCAACCCGGTCCAGACAGGACCACATGGAGAACAGAGTCCAGTTATGAACGAGGGCTGATCGGGGGCAACGTCAATGCGTAGCGGACGACGTGGAGAATCTCGCCCTTGCCGGCGTCACAACGATCTGCCGAAAGCACCCTTTGGGACAAGGTCGTCATCGCGCACGGCCTGCGCCGAGGTTTGAACGTCGCGGTGAACGGCGGCAAGAGGGTCAGCGCGTGTCATTGGTAATCCTAGCAAGTCTTCCCGGCTTTCATTCTGGACTGCAAGCGTCGATGGATCATTACTGATGCGACGCGCGTTCCGTAATTCGCCTGGAGAAGCGGGAATACCGCAATGGATAAAAGAGAGTGACGGTCTGCCGGCCGAGATCGAGCGCCCGGAGAACTCGGTCGCAAACGAGTGTCAAAACCGCTATACGATTGACGGGCGATGTGCCAATCGCGAACGGCGAATCTTGTCCGATTTGCCGGTGCTGAGTTTAGGACGAACTACTGCGGCATCTTGTCAACCGGATCTTTCGACGCCGGTGGGTTTTGACATGACCTCGGCGCAGCAAGATCGCCACTCATCCCAGGCCGCCTTCGTGTCGGCAAAGGCCGCCGTGCGTTTTTGTACAAAATCATCAAAGAGGCCCGAAACCGTCTCGCTCTTTAGCGTTGGTATTGTGCCGGGTGTCAGGCCCTTAAATTGATCGGCAAACGCGCTCGTGAACCGGCCGCCCATCCGGACGTGCTCTTCCCAATTAGAGTAGCCTATATCAGCAAGCTTCCGCACCAACTGTGTGTTGGCATGCGAAATGCCGATCATCTGCTCCAACGGATAAGTCATTGGCAGCCTCCTCTTCTGAGACACATGTCAAACCAGCGTCTATTACTCTGTTAATCCAAAATGGACCAGTCGACATTGAGCGAGATCAAGCCAACCCGCTTATCGTGCTCTAATCTTGTTGTGTTGTCCTCGAGCGGCAGGCTAACCGCATTCGGAAGGTGCACGAACCAGAATGATTCGTAGGACAGATTCTAGATGGTATTATGACAAATCGTCTTTTGTCTCTGCGCTAATGCCAAGGTCGAGGCACGCTGCTCTCGGTTGCCGCTGCCCCCGATTTGCGTCGATCTCTATATTCTCTGGCTCAGCTTGTAGAATTGTAAGGAAGAACACGAATGCCGGAGATCAACCCACAGACGCGGCCCGATCCGTTGGACGGATTGTCAGAGATGCTGGATCGGGCGGCGGCAGCGGTCCTCGCGCAAACGACCTTCGGGCTTTCTCCCGCGACATTGGCGCAGGCTTTCTCCGACTGGGGCCTGCATCTCGCCGCTTCGCCGGGCAAGCAGTTGCAGCTCGGCGCGAAAGCAATGCGCAAATGCCTCCGTTTGGCCGACTACGCCGCGCGGAGCGCGACGAAGAAGGACGCCGAGCGTGCGATCGAGCCGCTGCCGCAAGACCGCCGCTTTGCCGACGCGGCCTGGACCGCACCGCCGTTCAATCTCATCTCGCAAGCCTTCTTGCTGAACCAGCAATTCTGGCACGCGGCGACGACCGGTGTCGCGGGCGTTACCAAACATCATGAGGACATGGTGGCGTTCACCGTGCGGCAATGGCTGGACATGGCGGCGCCCACAAACTTTCTCGCCACCAATCCGGTCCTCCAGCGGCGCATCCTGGAGACAGGCGGGCAATGCTTGATCGACGGGATGCGTAACTTCATGGAGGACATGGGGCGGCTGGTCCGCGATCAGCCGCCGATTGGAACGGAAGCATTTCGGGTCGGAGAAACCGTCGCAACGGCCAAGGGCAAAGTCGTCTACCGCAACCGTCTGATGGAACTGATCCAGTATGGGCCGACGACCGATACGGTCCGGCCTGAGCCGGTGCTGATCGTCCCGGCCTGGATCATGAAATACTACATCCTCGACCTTTCGCCCGCGAACTCGCTGGTCAACTGGCTAACCGCACAGGGTTTCACGGTCTTCATGATCTCGTGGCGCAATCCGGGCAGCGCCGACCGCGACCTCGACATGGAGGACTATCGCCGGCTCGGGCCGATGGCCGCGCTCGACGCCATCGGCGCGATCACCGGTACCGCGTCCATCCATTCGGTGGGCTATTGCCTGGGTGGGACGCTGCTATCGATCGCCGCCGCGGCGATGGCGCGCGATGGTGACGATCGGCTCGCCAGCGTGACCCTGCTCGCCGCCCAGACCGAATTCTGTGAACCCGGCGAGTTGGGCCTGTTCATCGATCAGGGACAATTGAACCTCCTGGAAAGCATGATGTGGAGCCGGGGCTATCTGGACAGCAACCAGATGGGCGGCGCGTTCCAGATCCTGCGCTCCAACGATCTCGTCTGGTCGCGCGTGCTCACCACCTATCTGATGGGCGAGCGGGAGCCGATGACCGACCTGATGGCCTGGAACGCCGACGGCACGCGGATGCCCTATGCGATGCACAGCCAGTATCTGCGGCAACTGTTCCTCGAGGACGATCTGGCTGAGGGCCGCTACAAGGTCGACGGGCGCGTGATAAGCCTCTCCGCGATGCGCAAGCCGATGTTCGTCGTTGGCACGGAACGCGATCACGTCGCGCCCTGGCGATCGGTCCACAAGATCCATCGCCTGACCTGTGGCGAAATCGAGTTCGTGTTGACCAGCGGCGGCCACAACGCCGGCATCGTGTCGGAGCCGGGCCGGCCGCGGCGTTCCTACCGCCTGCTTCGCCGCGAAGCGGACGGGTCGGCGCTCGATCCCGATGAATGGCTCGTCAGGGCGCAACGCTTCGAAGGAAGCTGGTGGCCGGCCTGGGGCGACTGGCTCAAGCGTCATTCCGGCGCCGCCGTAGCGCCGCCGCCGATGGGCGCGCCCGACAAGAACCATCCGATCATCGCCGACGCGCCCGGCCTCTATGTGCTGGAGCGTTGAGCGATGGCCGATGATGGGATGATCGAGAACCGGACATTCGATGAAATTCGGGTCGGCGACACAGCCAGCATGACCCGGACGCTCCGCGAGGAGGATATCAAGCTGTTCGCGCTCGTCTCCGGCGATGTCAATCCGGCCCATCTCGACGCCGACTTCGCGGCGACTGACATATTCCGCCGCGTGATCGCCCATGGCATGTGGGGCGGCGGCCTGATATCCGCGGTGCTCGGCACCGAACTGCCGGGGGCTGGCGCTGTCTATCTCAGCCAGTCGCTGCGCTTCATCCGGCCGGTGGGCTTGGGAGACGCGATCACCGCGAGCGTGACCGTGGCCGAGAAACGGGCCGAGCAAAGCGTCATCGTGTTGGACTGCCGCTGCGTCAACCAGAACGGCGACGAAGTGATCTCCGGGCGCGCGGAGGTGAGGGCGCCGAAGGACAAGGTGCGTCGTCCCCGCATCGTGCTGCCGGATGTCCATCTGGCCGAGCATCGTGGCTATCGCCTTCTGATGGAGAAGACGACGGGGGGCGAAGCGGTGGTGACCGCCGTCGCGCACCCGTGCAGCGCCGCGGCCATCACGGCTGCGGTGGAGGCGGCGGAGGCCGGCCTGATCACGCCGATCCTGGTCGGGCCTGACGCGAAGATCAGGAAGGCTGCGGAAGAGGCCGGCAAAGACATCGCTGCGCTGCGCATCGTGCTGGCAGCCCACAGCCACGACGCGGCGGAGAAGGCGGTCGCGCTGGTGCGCGCCGGCGAAGCACGGCTGCTGATGAAGGGATCGCTTCATACCGATGAGCTGATGGGCGCGGTGATCGCTACCGCCACCGGTCTTCGCACCGAACGCAGGATCAGTCATGCCTATGTGATGGACGTGCCGGACCATCCGGTATCGCTTATCATCACCGACGCCGCGATCAACATCGCTCCGACGCTGGAGGAAAAGGCCGACATCATTCGAAACGCCATCGACCTTGCCCATGTGCTCGGCGTGGAGGAGCCGAAAGTGGCCATTCTCTCCGCCGTCGAGACCATCAATCCAGCGATGGAGTCGACCCTGGACGCAGCCGCGCTCTGCAAGATGGCGGATCGCGGGCAGATCACCGGTGGCATTCTCGATGGCCCGCTCGCCTTCGACAACGCGATCAGTGCGGCAGCCGCAAAGGAGAAGGGTATCGTCTCTCCCGTCGCCGGCCGGGCCGACATTCTTGTCGTGCCTAATTGTGGGTTCTGATCAGGTTGTTCCGGCGAGTACCTGAGCCGGCGATCGTCGTGCGAGGCTAACATGGGGCCGGTGGTGGTTGTACCAGGCCAGCC
>NZ_PZZL01000043.1 GCF_003046185.1 Phreatobacter oligotrophus | reverse complement strand
GCACTCTGGCCTGCGCATGCTCTCCCCGCGAGAGTTCATCGCTCAGAGTGCCTAGATCAACCGGCTACCTGTCCGGCGAAACGGGGTGCACTCCATATGTCGTTTCGCGGTGGCGACCAACGTCTGGCCTAGCCAAGTAGGCCTCGCGATCGGCATCAACCAAGGGCCTTGGACCCAATTGCTTTACCGCCGTGAGCTGGCACGTCCTCTGAGTCGCCTGACCGGTGTGGATATCGCCGACTTGCATTGGGCCCAATTCCAGCTTTCCGACGGTGACCGTGTGCTCTTCCGAGATGCGGTGATCCCACGTCGCAGCATAAACGCGGTTAGCAGGCTGACCGATACGTCGAACTCAAACTTTCACAAGGCGTCATGGCTTATCCAAGAGCCAATGGCCACTGGCAAAAGCGAGCCCGCGATGACGGACCGCTGCCTGCGCGGCGGACGCGTGTTTTGGACGCGCTTGGATCCCCGCTGCGCAGCAAGCTGTAAGCTCTCGCGCTCGATTCGATTTAACCATTCTAACGAAAACCCTGCAAAGGACTACGTTCGTCGCGCACAGCCCGCTTGTTCTGGCTAGGAAATCGAAAATAATCTCAGTATGCAGCTGTTTGACGACGAGATTCGACACGACGTTATCCTGGACCTTCCGGGGCCGCTGGCCGTGGTTGTCTCACGCTGGCTTTGTGATCTCGAAATTCGTGGCTTCGCCCCCGCTACAGTCAGTCTGAAGCGTCGGGCGATCGTTGCGATTTATCGCGATTTGCACCCAAAGCACTGGGAAAATACAAGCCGCGTATTGAAGTGCCCCCTCGAAGAGGACCTTGAATCGCTTGAACAACGGTGGCGGAGCGAGGGACTTTCTGCGAGCACCTGCGATGACCGGATCGCCGCCTGGCGCTCATTGATTAAGTTTGAAGCTGGAGTGGTCGACGCGAGCGCCTTGCGTGGGATGCTTCGCTACGGCGCCCGCCGCCGTCATGCTCGCGCTGCTGCACGGAAGCCTGTGGCGCGTGCCGAGCAGCAGCTTGCCTTTGAATTCTTCTATTCAAGTCATGCAGCGGAATCCCCGGGATTGGAACCGACCTTGCCGAACTGGGTCGTCGCGCGCGACTACGCGATGATGCTCGTGATGGCGGATACCAATGCAACTCCATCCGAGATCTGTCGTATGCCCCAGGCACTCAAGCAGCTGGACGGCAAAAGCGCCGTCTGGGTTTGCAAGGGTGATTTACAACACGGCCACCTGCAGCAGATCCGTCCGGAAACACAGGACGCGATCGAAAAGTATCAGGCAGCGTGTCCATTCCGTCCGGAGGGTGGGGACTCGCATTTGTTTATCGGGCGGCACGGCGAAGCCCTAAGACCTCGTGCAGTCCAAGACGCCCTTCAGAACGTCGGGCGGGCGGCCGGATGTATGCAACCACTCACGTCAACTGGCATGAAATACGGCTTCGGCCAGGAACTGGCTGACGCCGGCGAATCCCATTTGACGATCATGAAGCGGCTGGGATTGACCACCGTCACCTGCGCCTTGCGCGCAACCGGTTGGAATGCTGAGCAGCATGCGTTGCTCCCAAGCATTGCCCGGGTCGATCTCGACAATGAGGATGAGATGGCTTCCAAGCTGGCGCGTCGCTTTATGGCCTACCTGCTCCAGCAGACAGAAATGGGCATCTACACAATCGCGGCTTACGGGGGCGACGCGGAAAAATTCCTGACCTTCGTTGCGAAGCAGGGGCTAGAGCCATACGAGATCGACCGGACCACCATCGACGGGTTCTCGGCCACGTTGTTGAACACACAAGCCAAAGCAACCGCGGCAAGGGCGGTGTTATCCGTGAATTGGCTCCTGAGGTTCATGAGCCATGAATCGCTTATTGCGTTCAACGCGGTGACAGGGCTCATCGAGCCGATCGCTCGGGATGAGGAGCCCGTCCTGACCAGTCCGAGCTTGGTCGACGCGGCTCTCAGCCGTCTGGATGCGACCCCAGACTGTTGTAGCACAAGCCTAGCTACGGCGCTTGTGTCGCTCGCCGGGATCGAAGGACTTACTCTCGATGAGCTGCGTTCACTGACCCGTGCGGAAGCCTGCACCGCGTTTTCTTCGGGCCCCACAGCATGGCGTATCAAACGATTCATTGGGCTCACGCCAGACATTCCGGCCGAGCTTCCGTTGGCCTATCTCCCGACCCAACGCGCTGACACTCCTGCTCGGATTACCGTTCGAAGGCTTCTTGCCAAAGAACTTGGCCAAATTGGATTCTCCGCGATGACACCTCGCCAACTGCGAGGTTCAGCGATTGTGCGAAAGCTGCAATCGGAGCCTGATCTGGGCGAGGTTGCGCGGTGGGCCCGTCTTGCGAACCCCGATCGTCTGATCCCGTACATCAAGGCATTGGAAAGCCTTCGGGATAGGGCGGCCAACGACAACGCCGAAGCGCCCGCAGCCCGCACCGCCGCCTAGGAGGGCCGGATTAATCTGACAGCGTGCTTGCTCGCTTTGGACTCAAGTCCAGCCGAAAAAGACTCAGATCTAGCCGAAGCTACTATGCTCACCGGGCTGCAGGAGGCGCCGTCCTATCTCGCCGCCCATCGCTGGCGCTATGCCCTGGTCGAGGAAACGGCCGGCGAGCCCTTCCTCTATGACGAGGCGCGGGCCATCGGCGCCTGTGGCGACTGGTGCCTCGGGGCGCGGGTGGAAGCCGCCTTCGACAGCGGTGACGGCCTCGGCGCCGCCATCGCCGGGCGGGCCTGACCGGCGCGGGCAGGGCAGGGCGGCCCTGCCATCCCTGCACTTTTCCTCGCGACGCGGGCGGGCATGATGCGGGTCCTCATGTTCGCAGGACCCCAGCCATGATCCATCACGACACCCAAGCCGCCCTCGACCGCCTGATGCGCTTCCTCTCCATCGAGGGCGTGACCGGCGAGGAAAAGGCCATCGCCGAGGATGTCGCGAAGGCGCTCCAGGAGGCCGGCGTGCCGGCCGAGGCCATCGCCTATGACGATGCCAACACGCGCATTCCTGTGCCGACCCAGACCGGCAACCTGATCGTCAAGATTCCCGGACGCGGCGCCCTCGGCAATGCCGAGCCGATCATGTTCATGACCCATCTGGACACTGTGCCGCTCTGCGCCGGCGCCAAGCCCCGCATCACCGGCGACAAGATCGTCTCCGGTGGCGACACCGCGCTCGGCGGCGACAACCGCACCGGCTGCGCCGTGCTCGTATCGCTCGCGGCCGAACTCGCCAAGCAGAACCTCGACCATCCGCCGCTGGTTCTCGTCTTCTGCGTGCGCGAGGAGAGCGGCCTCTGGGGCGCGCGCCACATCAACCTGGAGATGCTCGGCCCCGTCTCCATGGGCTTCAACTATGACGGCTCGCGCCCGGCCGATGTCGTCACCGGCGCGGTCGGCGGCGATGGCTGGTCGGTGGAGATCTTCGGCCGCGCCTCCCATGCCGGCGTCGCGCCGGAGCGCGGCATCTCCGCCAGCATGGTCGCCGCCATGGCGCTGGCCGACGCGCAGGCCAATGGCTGGTTCGGCAAGGTGGTGAAGGGCGACAAGGCCGGCACCAGCAATGTCGGCACCATCGCGGGCAAGGACGGCCGCGGCGCGGGCGACGCGACCAATGTCGTCACCGACTATTGCTATGTCGAGGGCGAGAGCCGCAGCCACGACATGGCCTTCGTCGACGCCATCACCGACGCCTTCGAGGCCGCTTTCGTGAAAGCCGGCAAGGCGCTGGTCTCCAGCGAGGGCAAGACGGCGCGCGTCGTCTTCTCGCGCCAGCGCAAGTACCACTCCTTCTCCCTCGACCGGGACTCGGCCGTGGTCCGGCGCGGCATCAAGGGCGTCGAGGCCATCGGCCTCACCCCCAATCCACGCCTCGTCAATGGCGGCCTCGACGCCAATTATCTCTCGCTCCACGGCATCCCGACGGTCACCTTCGGTGCCGGCCAGAACGAGGCCCATACGGTGGACGAGTGGGTGGACATCCCCGCGTTCCAGAACGCCTGCCGCCTCGCCATCGCGCTCGCCACGGCGCGTTGATCCGACCTGAGAGCGCCGCCGGGTCGCCGGCGGCGCATCCCTACCAAGGCCTGCCACGAGAGCGGGCCACATGAGGAAACCCCATGGCCTTTCAGCGTCCCTATCGCGGCGTGTTTCCCGTCGCGCCCACCATCTTCCACGACGACGGCACGCTCGACCTCGACGGCCAGCGCCGCTGCATCGACTTCATGATCGATGCCGGCTCGGAAGGGCTCTGCATCCTCGCCAATTTCTCCGAGCAGTTCGTGCTGACGGACGAGGAGCGCGAGACGGTGATGCAGGCCGTGCTCGCCCATGTGGCGGGCCGCGTGCCGGTCATCGTCACCACCACGCATTTCGCCAGCCACATCTGCGCCGAGCGCTCGCGCCGGGCGCAGGCTCTCGGCGCCGCCATGGTCATGATCATGCCGCCCTATCACGGCGCGACCTTCCGGGTGGCGGAGCCGGCGATCGAAGCCTTCTTCCGCCGCGTCTCGGATGCGATCACCATCCCCATCATGATTCAGGACGCACCGGTGGCGGGCACGCCGCTGTCGCCGGCCTTCCTCGCGAAGATGGCGCGGGAGATCGACAACGTCGCCTATTTCAAGATCGAGGTGGCCCAGGCCGCCGCCAAGCTGCGCACGCTGCTGGAGCTCGGGGGCGATGCCATCGAGGGCCCCTGGGACGGCGAGGAGGCGATCACGCTGATGGCCGATCTCGACGCGGGCGCGACCGGCGCCATGACCGGCGGCGGCTATCCCGATGGCATCCGCGCCATCATGGATCCGTACCGCGCCGGCGACCGCGCTGCGGCCAAGCGCGCTTATGAGCGCTGGCTGCCGCTGATCAACCACGAGAACCGCCAGTGCGGGCTCTCGGCGGCGAAGATCCTGATGCAGGCGGGCGGCGTCATTCGCTCGGCGGCGGTGCGCCATCCCCTGTCGCTGCCCCATCCGGCCGCCCAGGCCGAGCTGATCGAGCTGGCGCGCGAGCGCGATGCTGTCGTGTTGCGCTGGGGACGGTGAGGGGAGGGGCTTCTCTTGGTGCCCCGGACGTCAAAAAGCCCCGCCGGTTTGAGCCGTGCGGGGCTTTTGGTGTTTTGGTTGCGGGGGCCAGATTTGAACTGACGACCTTCAGGTTATGAGCCTGACGAGCTACCGGGCTGCTCCACCCCGCG
>NZ_PZZL01000042.1 GCF_003046185.1 Phreatobacter oligotrophus | reverse complement strand
GGGACGAGGAAGAGGTCGTGGAGCGGGCGAACAACACGCCCTATGGCCTCGCCTCCTATGTCCAGTCGGGCTCCATCGAGAAGGCCCGCAAGGTCGCGGCGCGGATGCGCTCCGGCAATGTCTACATCAACTATCCCGCCTGGGACGCCGGTGCGCCCTTCGGGGGCTACAAGCAGTCCGGCAACGGGCGCGAATATGCCGATTTCGGCCTCGAGGAGTTCCTCGAGATCAAGGGCACGGTCGGCTACGGCGCGGCCTGACGATGACTGGGGCGGCCCGCGCGGCCGCCCCGCTTCAATAGAGGTTGGTGGTGTAGGCGGCCTCGAGCCGCTTGTCGGTCGCGCCCGCATCCACCCCGGCGATCTGGTCGGCGAGCACCACGCCGAGCGTCGGGAAGGCGTCGCGACCCACCTTCTTCCCGGGATTCCAGAGGTCGGCGCGCAGGATCGACCGGCCGCAGTGGAAATAGACCTGGTCGACAGCGATCTCCATGGCGGAGCTCGGCACGATGGTTCCCTTGATGGCCATGGACTGGAGCACCGCGGGATCGGTGACGATCCGCGCCCGGCCGTTGACGCGCAGCGTCTCGTTCAGCCCCGGCACGAAGAAGAGAAGGCCGACCTCCGGCCGCGCCAGCACGTTCTGCAACGTGTCGAGGATGTTGTTGCCGCGCCGGTCGGGCAGCATCAGCGTCTTGTCGTCGACGACATGGACGAAGCCCGGCGCATCGCCGCGCGGCGAGCAGTCCGTGCCGGTCTCGCTGGTGCTGGCGATGGTCAGGAAGGGCGAGAGCGCGATGAAGCGGCGGCAATGGGCATCCAGCCTGTCCTGGATCTTGCGCGCCGCGGTCTCGCCGGGCTCGCCATAGAGGTCGCGCAGGCTGCCGGTGTCGGCGATGACGGGGGAAGGCTCGCTCATGGCTGTCTCCTCGGGTTGCGCCTCGCGGCGCCGCAGAGTGCAGGCAGACAATAGCCAATCACCGCAAAGCGCCAGTGGGGGTTGCGCAGGGTGGCCCTTCGCGTCGCGGCAGGATCGCGAGAGCGTCCTGCGGGAACCCGTCATCGGTTCGGAGTCCGCAAGGCTTGCCGGCTCACGGTTTCGCGACCAATGATCACGGATGTGCGATTGTGCACGGATGCAATATTAAGAGGGCATTCATCATTGCAATTTCTCAAGTTCGTGATTGGCAAGTGATCGGCCGGAGGTCCATCTGTCTCCTTGTCGACGGCGGACACCTCCCGCCGACACCAACCTTCACCGGGCGACGCGTGTCCCGATATGCCGCCCGCGCGTTCGAACAGGAGATCATCATGAACTTCCGCACCCTGGCTCTCGCCACCCTCGCCATCGCTCCCCTCGCCACCGGCGCCATCGCCCAGGAGGCCGGCGGCTCGTCCTTCCTCGGCACCCCGGAGCGCGACATCGTCAACACCGTCTCCCCCCGCGAGTTCAGCGCACCGCGCGTCAGCTATCGCTCGGCCATGCGCGTCCAGGCCGACGCCACCGGCGCTCAGGACCATGCCAACGTTCCGGAGGCCTTCTCCTCCGCCGGCCAGTAATCACGGGCTCAACGCCTGACATGGAAAAGCCGGGGCTCGCGCCCCGGCTTTTTCGTGCGCCAAGCAGCACCCGCGACGGCCGCCGAAGACGATCGGCGCCGGGACAGTCAGGCGAAGGGGTGACGGGGAAGAATGGTACAGCCGCCCCGGCTCGAACGGGGGACCTCCAGAGCCACAATCTGTCGATAGTGATTTCGGCTGACTACGACAAACTGCGCTAACACCCTGCAAAGTCGAGCATAACGGGCTTTAGCGTCTAGCGCTGGTTACGCACGTTTGCGGTGCATTTCGCGCCCGTTTGCTTACATAGTGCTGACACAGCGTCGGCGCGGGCCTAGGCTGCAAGCTCGCTTTTTCGGCTCGCATCCGGTGGGTTCATGCCCAAATTGACCAAGAGAACGATTGACGCGTTCAGTGCAGAGGGGCCGCGAAGCATCCTGTGGGACACAGAGCTGCGGGGTTTTGGGGTGCTGGCGCTGTCCAGCGGCATCAAAAGCTTCATCGTCCAGTATCGCAATGCCGCAGGCCGCTCTCGCCGACTGACGCTCGGCCGCTATGGAGCGCTTACAGCGGACCAGGGGCGGCATCTCGCCCGGCAGACGCTGGCGCAGGTGGCACAGGGTGAAGATCCGCTGGCGGATCGCCAAGAGAAGCGCGCCGCCGAGACGATGGCGGACCTGTTCGATCGCTATCTCGAGGATCACGTCCGGCAGCACAATGCCGAATCCACCTATCGCGATGTCGCGCGACTTGTTGAAAAGCATCTGAAGCCGCGCCTCGGCGCATTGAAGGTCAAGGCGCTCACGAGTGCGGACGTTGCTCGCCTTCACTCAGCGATGCGCGCCACGCCTCGCCGCGCCAACCACGCGGTGGCCATCCTCTCAAAGGCCCTGTCGCTTGCCGAAGTCTGGAAGCTCCGCCCGGAGAATTCGAACCCGTGCGGGACCATCGCTCGATTCAGCGAGAACAAGCGGAAGCGCTTTCTGACGATGGAAGAAGTGACGCGTCTCGGCGCGGCATTGAAAGAGGCCGAGACCATCGGCTTGCCATGGCGCCAAGCTACGGACCTTCCACCGGAGAAAGCCAAACATCGGGCACATCCTGAGAACCAGCGCACCCCCTTGGCATGGCAGGTGGTGGCAACCGTCCGCATTCTCCTGCTCACAGGCGCCCGGCTTTCAGAGGTCCTCGGCCTCCGGCGAGCCGATGTGGACTTCGCGGCCGGAACGCTCGCCCTACCATCTCGTAAAGGCGGACCACGCGAGCCTCACCCGGTAAGCGCCGCATGCCTGGACATCATTCGCTCGCTGCCGATGGTCAAGGGCAGCCCCTGGCTTCTGCCGCGGCCTGCCAATCGAGAGCGTCACATCACTAAAGAGGTGATGGAGGCGGGATGGCAGCGCCTACGTGATCGAGCCGGCATCCCAGACGTTCGGCTGCACGACTTGAGGCACACGGTTGGCACCTATGCCGGTCAGTCGGGCGTCAGCGCCTTCATCGTCAGGGACCTCCTCCGGCATTCAAACATCAGCATGTCGCAGCGCTATGTGAGCTTCGACGCCAATCCTGTCCGCGGGGTCGCAGAGATCGTTGGTGCGCGGATCTTGGAGGGGCTCGACCCCCAGCCCGCGGATGATCCCGACAATGCCGATGATAGGAAGTGATCGCGGGGCCGGCCGCGCCGGTCGGCGGGGAGGGCAAGGGATTTTTCGGCTGCCCATGATCCCCCGATCGTGCGGCGCTACCGGTTACAGTAACCGGTGGCGACACCCAAACCGGTTACAGCAAAAGGTAGATATTACAACGGCTTACGTGGGGTGTAACCGGTGTAACCGGTGTAACCGGTGTTTTTGAAGAGGTTAGGGAAACGCGGGCGGATGCCGGCTGCATCTCGCGCTCGCGCCGAGCAATCCGCGTAACCGTATGTATTTGAATTTCATATCTTTTTCTGAAAAATATATATTTATATATAGGGCCACCTGTTGGGCTTGCGCCCTCCCCCCATGTGTCAATCTCCTACCCTTCCCCAAAATGCCGGTTACACCGGTTACACCGGTTACAGCACCTTCAAGTTATTGATCTATATAGGGTTCTGTGTAACCGGTTCAGGTGTCACCACCGGTTACTGTAACCGGTGACGCGGCGCTGGCCGGTGTGCCAAGAGGTGGTCGGGCAGGCTCGCAGCTGGCTGGAGGGGCCGTGGTGCTGCCGCAGTGGCTTCTCGCCTGCGGCCTCTCCTCCTCGATTTCGCCTGATCAGCCGTCGCAGCGATGGTGGTGCGCAGGTCTGGGAGGGGTCGGGCGCACCCACATTCACCACCGCGCGCCCACCAGGCGCCGCCTGAGCACCCCTACCCCCCCCCGTGCCTGGGTCCTTCCCACACCCCACCCCCTACGCGGCCACTAAGGGGCCGATTTTTTGTCAGAAAGCCAATTCAAAAGTCTGGGTTCACAGAGTTCACAGAGTAGTTCATAGGTTCACAGGAAGAGGCAAAAGAGTACACAGAACAGATGTCTAGGTTCATAGGGGCGTCATGCGGGTACACAGCTGTAGTGTATTCCACAAAATCACCAGGGTAGTGGCGGAGATACATACTCAGTAAACGCCGCCGAGTTCAGTGCATTTGTGATAGCTGGCCGAGACGGCGAGTAAGCCTGGGCCATGCTTTGGGTGCCCTACAGGGCGAGCAAGTCGCTCCGCGGTGGGCCGTAATGGGCGACTAGGCGGAAGCGGGAGCCCTGAGGAAACCGGGAATTGTGGGGCTTGCACCTGATTGCAGGCGCCCGCCGAGCCGCCCCGCCTTTGAGGCTTGCGCCGATGCAGAGCGCGATGGCCCAAACCTGGGGCAAAAAAATCGGAAAAAGTCTCTGTTCTCCCGCTGCTGCGCAGCTTGCCGCGCCCGATTTCGTCACCACCCCAACCATCGGATTGTGCGGAACTTTCTGTCTGGCAACGCCACTCTTGTCACCGCGCCCATGCTGGCGCCACCTCCTACCAATGCTCTGCCTAACTCCCGTGGCCCTGCCTCCCGCTCGCGGTGCTTCCTACAAAGCAAAACGCCCCCAGCATGGCCGGGGGCGCGTGTCCGCTTATCCTTCGTTGGTTTCGCCGCCGGGCTAGAGCCGCGACCTTTTCTCAATCGCTACGGAGGCCCGCTGGCAGGCCTCTGCCGCCTTGAGCAGCGCGCCCGTCAGCAAATCGAGCGCACCGGTGAGGGCAAGCCAAACCATCGCGCGGTGCCCTCTCATAGCTCAGCGCCGATGGTTTGTGCGTCACCTTGGCGGCGCAGCATCGCGTCCCGATCCGCCGGGCCGCTGGCATCCGCCCAGCTGCTCCCCAGGCGATCACTAAGACCCCCGGCATTCTCGTCCTCCTCGGCCGCTCCTGGCGGGTTCGCGATGAACATGAGAAGGGCCTTCTCCCGAATGGCCGCGTCCGCCTCGTTGGTGGCGTGCGCCCGGCGGAGCCGGCCCGCAATCTCTTCCTCGAGCTTGGCGGCATGGCCGTACAGGGGGGTTGGCTCGTCGCTCAAGGCATTGGCCGCACGGCGCACCGCGTCGAGTGCTGCAGCAAGGTCCGCTATCTGCGATACACCATCGTCTATAGCGGCTCGAGCCTCGACCATCGACCGCTGCGCCTCTTTCACCAGGCGCTGGGTATCGATGACGGCGATGGTGAGTGCCCGCATGATCGGTAGGCTCCGCTGCAGGCCCTCTAGGTGTGGGTTCTGATCAGGTTGTTCCGGCGAGTACCTGAGCCGGCGATCGTCGTGCGAGGCTAACATGGGGCCGGTGGTGGTTGTACCAGGCCAGCC
>NZ_PZZL01000041.1 GCF_003046185.1 Phreatobacter oligotrophus | reverse complement strand
GGTTCCGGTTCTTTGACAATTGAATATGGGAAAGAGAAACGTAGGCGGCGGAGTTCTTGCGGACCGGTCTTCGGACTGGTCGATGACGAGACTTCGGCAGTGCTACGTTTCAGATGAGACAACCAAGGACGATCGCGAGATTGTTCTAGGTGTGTCCTCTGTCAATTCAACGTAGTGACTAGCCGGTTCAAGATCTCATTCAACTTGAGAGTTTGATCCTGGCTCAGAACGAACGCTGGCGGCAGGCTTAACACATGCAAGTCGAGCGCCCCGCAAGGGGAGCGGCAGACGGGTGAGTAACGCGTGGGAACGTACCTTTTGGTTCGGAACAACTCCGGGAAACTGGAGCTAATACCGGATAAGCCCTTCGGGGGAAAGATTTATCGCCGAAAGATCGGCCCGCGTCTGATTAGCTAGTTGGTGAGGTAACGGCTCACCAAGGCGACGATCAGTAGCTGGTCTGAGAGGATGATCAGCCACACTGGGACTGAGACACGGCCCAGACTCCTACGGGAGGCAGCAGTGGGGAATATTGGACAATGGGCGCAAGCCTGATCCAGCCATGCCGCGTGAGTGATGAAGGCCTTAGGGTTGTAAAGCTCTTTTGTCCGGGAAGATAATGACTGTACCGGAAGAATAAGCCCCGGCTAACTTCGTGCCAGCAGCCGCGGTAATACGAAGGGGGCTAGCGTTGTTCGGAATCACTGGGCGTAAAGCGCACGTAGGCGGACCATTAAGTCAGGGGTGAAAGCCTGGAGCTCAACTCCAGAACTGCCTTTGATACTGATGGTCTCGAGTTCGGAAGAGGTTGGTGGAACTGCGAGTGTAGAGGTGAAATTCGTAGATATTCGCAAGAACACCAGTGGCGAAGGCGGCCAACTGGTCCGATACTGACGCTGAGGTGCGAAAGCGTGGGGAGCAAACAGGATTAGATACCCTGGTAGTCCACGCCGTAAACGATGAATGCCAGCCGTTGGGGAGCTTGCTCCTCAGTGGCGCAGCTAACGCTTTAAGCATTCCGCCTGGGGAGTACGGTCGCAAGATTAAAACTCAAAGGAATTGACGGGGGCCCGCACAAGCGGTGGAGCATGTGGTTTAATTCGAAGCAACGCGCAGAACCTTACCAGCTCTTGACATCCCGTGCCACGCCCAGAGATGGGCGGTCCTCTTCGGAGGCGCGGAGACAGGTGCTGCATGGCTGTCGTCAGCTCGTGTCGTGAGATGTTGGGTTAAGTCCCGCAACGAGCGCAACCCTCGCCTTTAGTTGCCAGCATTCAGTTGGGCACTCTAGAGGGACTGCCGGTGATAAGCCGGAGGAAGGTGGGGATGACGTCAAGTCCTCATGGCCCTTACGGGCTGGGCTACACACGTGCTACAATGGCGGTGACAGTGGGCAGCAAAGCCGCAAGGCCAAGCTAATCTCCAAAAGCCGTCTCAGTTCGGATTGCACTCTGCAACTCGAGTGCATGAAGTTGGAATCGCTAGTAATCGCAGATCAGAATGCTGCGGTGAATACGTTCCCGGGCCTTGTACACACCGCCCGTCACACCATGGGAGTTGGGTTTACCCGAAGGCAGTGCGCTAACCGCAAGGGGGCAGCTGACCACGGTAGGCTCAGCGACTGGGGTGAAGTCGTAACAAGGTAGCCGTAGGGGAACCTGCGGCTGGATCACCTCCTTTCTAAGGTAGAGCCCTCAAGCTTCGGCTTTTCGGTTCTTCATTGGAACAATAGTGGCTTCTCAGGCCACGCCTTGCGGAACTCTGCCGTCTTCGTTTCTCTTTCCTTGCGGATGAAGGGCTCGGTCTCATGACCTTGAGCCCCGGGTGTCGAGCTTCGGGCTTGTAGCTCAGTTGGTTAGAGCGCGCGCTTGATAAGCGTGAGGTCGGAAGTTCAAGTCTTCCCAGGCCCACCATGCCTCGCCGATCGCTTGCGATCGTGCGACGAGGCGCGACAGGCCATGCGTCAGCATGGCTGAAAGCGCTGCCACGGGTCGATGCTCCTGAAGGGGCCATAGCTCAGCTCGGAGAGCGCGTGCTTTGCAAGCATGAGGTCGTCGGTTCGATCCCGTCTGGCTCCACCAGGATGCCGTCCGCAAGTGAAAAAAGAGTTTGCCGCTGCGCCATCGGGTGCTGCGGCCGGTTGTCCGACATCGTGAAGAGGTGATTTGACCGGTTTGGTCATGGGGTTGTCCTGGAAGGGACTTCCGGCATGGCCATAGCGTCTACCAAGTGGCTGCGCCTGACCGCCGGCCCTGGTCAAATCATGAAGCAAGCTGGTCTTATTCCGTCGATGCCCCATAGCGCAGCAACACCTGCGCAACCTCTGCCGAGGGGTGGGCATCGATCATGAGAGCGATCAAGTGTCGTAAGGGCGTTCGGTGGATGCCTTGGCACTGAGAGGCGATGAAAGACGTGGTACGCTGCGATAAGCCACGGGGAGCCGCGAACAGGCTTTGATCCGTGGATTTCTGAATGGGGAAACCCACCTCCGACAATTAGAACTCTGAGGCTGTGTGGTGACATGCAGTCTTTGGCTTCTAATTGTCATAGCGAGGTACAAAATCCTGAATACATAGGGGTTTTGAGCAAACCCGGGGAACTGAAACATCTAAGTACCCGGAGGAAAGGACATCAACAGAGACTCCGTTAGTAGTGGCGAGCGAACGCGGACCAGGCCAGTGGTGCATCAGATATAAGTCGAACCGGAAGGAAAGCCGGACCTCAGTGGGTGATAGTCCCGTAGACGTAAAGTATGATGCATCCTCGAGTAGGGCGGGGCACGTGAAACCCTGCCTGAACATGGGGGGACCACCCTCCAAGCCTAAGTACTCCTCAGTGACCGATAGCGAACAAGTACCGTGAGGGAAAGGTGAAAAGCACCCCGACGAGGGGAGTGAAACAGTTCCTGAAACCGGACGCTTACAAACAGGTGAAGCCCGCAAGGGTGACATCGTACCTTTTGTATTATGGGCCAGCGACTTAGCGTGACGAGCAAGCTTAAGCCGATAGGCGTAGGCGCAGCGAAAGCGAGTCTGAACAGGGCGTTCAGTTCGTCGCGTTAGACCCGAAACCTAGTGATCTAGCCATGTGCAGGCTGAAGGTGCGGTAACACGCACTGGAGGGCCGAACCGGTGTCCGTTGAAAAGGACTCGGATGACGTGTGGCTAGGGGTGAAAGGCCAATCAAACTGGGAAATAGCTGGTTCTCCGCGAAAACTATTTAGGTAGTGCCTCGTGCGAATACCTCAGGGGGTAGAGCACTGGATGGGCTAGGGGGTCCCACAGACCTACCAAACCTAACCAAACTCCGAATACCTGAGAGTACTACACGGGAGACAGACGGCGGGTGCTAACGTCCGTCGTCGAGAGGGAAACAACCCGGACCTACAGCTAAGGCCCCTAATTCGTGGCTAAGTGGGAAAGGATGTGAGGATCCCAAAACAACCAGGAGGTTGGCTTAGAAGCAGCCATCCTTTAAAGAAAGCGTAACAGCTCACTGGTCTAAACAAGGGTCTTTGCGCCGAAAATGTAACGGGGCTCAAGCCACGAGCCGAAGCTTAGGGCGCAGCAATGCGCGGTAGCGGAGCGTTCCGTAAGCCTGCGAAGGGCGACCCGTGAGGGCGCCTGGAGGTATCGGAAGTGAGAATGCTGGCATAAGTAACGACAAACAGAGTGAGAGACTCTGTCGCCGTAAGTCCAAGGGTTCCTGCGTAAAGTTAATCTGCGCAGGGTTAGCCGGTCCCTAAGGCGAGGCCGAGAGGCGTAGTCGATGGGAATCACGTTAATATTCGTGAGCCAGTGGGTAGTGACGGATGCTTACCGTCGTTCGGGATTATTGGATTTCCCGGGCGGCCGCGGTGTTCCAGGAAATAGCTCCCACATCAGACCGTACCCGAAACCGACACAGGTGGACTGGTAGAGTATACCAAGGCGCTTGAGAGAACTATGCTGAAGGAACTCGGCAATTTACCTCCGTAACTTCGGGATAAGGAGGCCCATGCCTTGCGCAAGCAGGGTGTGGGGGCACAGACCAGGGGGTGGCGACTGTTTACCTAAAACACAGGGCTCTGCGAAGTCTAAAGACGACGTATAGGGTCTGACGCCTGCCCGGTGCCGGAAGGTTAAGAGGAGAGGTGCAAGCTTTGAATCGAAGCCCCGGTAAACGGCGGCCGTAACTATAACGGTCCTAAGGTAGCGAAATTCCTTGTCGGGTAAGTTCCGACCTGCACGAATGGCGTAACGACTTCCCCGCTGTCTCCAGCATAGACTCAGTGAAATTGAACTCCCCGTGAAGATGCGGGGTTCCCGCGGTCAGACGGAAAGACCCCATGAACCTTTACTGTAGCTTTGCACTGGTATTCGTGTTGGCATGTGTAGGATAGGTGGTAGGCTTTGAAGCCGGAGCGCCAGCTCTGGTGGAGCCATCCTTGAAATACCACCCTTGTAGACATGGATATCTAACCGCGACCCTTCATCGGGGTCCGGGACAGTGCATGGTGGGCAGTTTGACTGGGGCGGTCGCCTCCTAAAGAGTAACGGAGGCGCGCGAAGGTAGGCTCAGACCGGTCGGAAATCGGTCGTCGAGTGCAATGGCATAAGCCTGCCTGACTGCGAGACTGACAAGTCGAGCAGAGACGAAAGTCGGTCATAGTGATCCGGTGGTTCCACGTGGACGGGCCATCGCTCAACGGATAAAAGGTACTCTGGGGATAACAGGCTGATGACGGCCAAGAGTCCATATCGACGCCGTCGTTTGGCACCTCGATGTCGGCTCATCACATCCTGGGGCTGGAGAAGGTCCCAAGGGTTCGGCTGTTCGCCGATTAAAGTGGTACGTGAGCTGGGTTCAGAACGTCGTGAGACAGTTCGGTCCCTATCTGCCGTGGGTGTTGAAGACTTGAGAGGATCTGTCCCTAGTACGAGAGGACCGGGATGGACACACCTCTGGTGGAGCTGTTGTCGCGCCAGCGGCAGTGCAGCGTAGCTATGTGTGGAAAAGATAACCGCTGAATGCATCTAAGCGGGAAACTTGCCTCAAGACGAGGTCTTCCTTGAGAACCGTGGTAGACCACCACGTTGATAGGCCGGGTGTGGAAGTGCAGCAATGCATGCAGCTTACCGGTACTAATCGTTCGATAGGCTTGAACGCTCTCATGACCAATGCCCTCCCAAAAGGGTTGGTCATCGACGAATAACAATCAAAACCAGCTTGCTTCCGTTGTCCTTCGCCGGCCTGGTGGCTGTGGCGAGGAGTCTGAACCCGATCCCATCCCGAACTCGGCCGTTAAACTCCTCAGCGCCGATGGTACTATGTCTCAAGACCTGGGAGAGTAGGTCGCTGCCAGGCCTGCCAAGGACAACGCTCGAAACCTTCACGATGACGCTCAACCCGAAACCGCGCTGCCCGCGCGGTTTTGTCGTTTACGGGGTCCGGCTCCGCACGTGGATCCGAACCTCCCACAGGTGGCGCGGGGTGGAGCAGCCCGGTAGCTCGTCAGGCTCATAACCTGAAGGTCGTCAGTTCAAATCTGGCCCCCGCAACCAAAACACCAAAAGCCCCGC
>NZ_PZZL01000040.1 GCF_003046185.1 Phreatobacter oligotrophus | reverse complement strand
GGCCTCACCCCAAACGAGTTTGCAACCCGGTCCAGACAGGACCACATGGAGAACAGAGTCCAGTTATGAACGAGGGCTGATCGGGGGCAACGTCAGTGGAGCCCAATCCCGGGGCGATGGGGTCGCGCTACCCCGACATCTATCGCAGTTATGGACTCAAATGGGATCTCCAGAGGGCCGGTGAACCGGAAGAAGTCTTCATGGCCCGGACGAACGCCGCCGAACCGCAAGGCGACGAGGAGGGTCCAGATGACTCGGGCTGGCTGCTTGGCAACAAGCATAGCCGGGCCGGCTCCCTGCAATGCGATGTCTGGAACGGCGATGTCGCATCGCTCCTAAGCCGTCGCATGATCTGCGTGCGCCCCCTGAAGGGGTGGTGGATGACCCGAGGAAAGGACAAGCGGTATGCGCTTAACGGTCGCTACGCTTTGGTCGTCTCGTTGTCGGCTCGCGGCCTGCCCGTCGACGTTCACGCAGCGCTATCTGCCGAGATCGAAGCGTTGATCACAGCGATGACGCCGATCGAAGCCACAGACGCATGATGATGTAAGCCTCTCAAGCTGCCATTTTATCCCGGTGCCCCTAAGACCCTGCGGATGCGGCCCGTCGCGCTCGTACTTGGTAGCGCGAAGATGCCGGACGGGGCGGCCGATGCGCCTGTTGGTCCCGCACTCAGAATTGCTCCTGCGGGGATCCATGCGATCAGCTGGAAGCCTCGTCTACCTCGGCAGATGCGAGGTAGACCGGATCGATTCTCAGACATAAGGCCGGTTGGCAGCTTCGGTTTGTGTCAATCCTCGTGGGGCGCATGAGGAAATGAGACGATGATTTCAATACGTCTTTTGAGACTTGGGAGGGGCCTGTGGCGGTTCAGCCTAGACCGCTCCCCCGCGCGTCTCACAAACGGTCCTTCTGCAGACTAGCAACCGACCAGTTGGTTCAGCTTTTAAGCCCCAAGCGGAAGTTTGGAATGTCCGCTCTGGACTCTGGCGGCTTTATCAGTAGTCAAGATTTTTGCACCATTAGGCTCGATAGACGGCGCATGCGCGATTGTGGCAATTTGAGCGCCATGGTGACAGTTTTCGCGTATGTGGGAGCAGCGATCGCTGAGATCGCAGGATGCTTCGCGTTCTGGGCTTGGCTGCGCCTTGATCGATCAGCGTGGTGGCTGGCGCCCGGTATGATCGCGCTGGCTCTATTCGCTTACCTGCTGACCCTAGTCGAAAGTTCAGCGGCTGGTCGCTCTTATGCAGCCTATGGAGGTGTCTACATCGTAGCTTCCATAGCGTGGCTATGGCTGATTGAAGGGCATCGGCCTGATCGGTTGGACATATCTGGAGCCGCAATCTGCCTGTTAGGTGCGAGCATCATTTTGTTCGCGCCCCGAGGGGCCTAATCAGACTTTGGGCAACGCCGAGGCTCAAACCTCAGTCAAGCGTAGAATTACAACACCCGACCGCTTGTCTACCGTCGACGGAGCCCGCCTGTATCGGTGGGCAGGGCACGGAGCCATAGGAACAAAATACGCAGCAGTCGCCTGTCAAAGGCTTCAGCCGCGTGCCGCAGCCCTTGCATTCGTAGAAGAACTGGCAGGCGTCGGTCGGCATCAACTCATTGGCCTGATGGCCGCAGTGAGGGCAGGTGACGACGGATCGAAGCTCGACGGTCATTAGCGCACCAACCTAAGAAGAAAGGGCTCGATATAGGGTGCCCAGACTGCCGCCAGTCCGACGAGGGTAGAGCCTAGAGCCAAAATACCAATAGTGCGCCACGACGTACCCGCAGCAGCGCAGGTGCCGTAGCTGTGGCAGGCGAGAGATCGCTGCCGCGAGAAGTACAACCACCAGCCCGCGAGCAAGGCTACGGCGGCTGTCCCGAGGAGGAAGGGGCGGATCGCGGCCAGGAACTCAAGACCGCTGAAGACAGCTCCCGTCGCTCCCAGGGCCGCAAGCGCAAGGGGTACAATGCAACAGGACGAGGAGACGAGCGCTGTCAGGCCGACTACGGCTCCCGCGCCAGCGAGGAAGCCCGTTGGCGGCGCGGGGATAGGTGTCGGCTGCTCGGCTTCTAAAAGCCGTACATCGGTCAAGGGTGGCGCTCCATCATTGAGCGTGGCAGCCTACATCCTGTAGCGACTACGGGATCAAGGGAAAAATTCACGATGATGAGTGGGCTTACCAGCGGGGAGTTGGCCAAAGCGGCAGGGGTGAACCTTGAGACCGTCCGCTATTACGAGAACATCAAACTGATGCCGCCTCCCCCGCGTACGCAGGGCGGGCACCGCTCCTATAATGCTTCTCATGTTCGGCGGCTCACTTTCATCCGGCGGTCGAGAGAGCTGGGTTTCAGCATCGACGAGATCCGTGCCCTCCTGGCGCTGTCTGCCCCCGAGCATGGTTCGTGCGCCGAGGTGAAGGAGATCGCGGCCAAGCACCTTGCCGAGGTTCAGGCGAAAGTGGCCGACCTCGCGAAGCTGGAAGCCATTCTGGCCCAGACCATTTCTCGGTGCACCGGAGAAGCCGCTGCCCCATGCCCGGTTCTTGACATGCTCGACGCCCGCTAGTTGCATAAATCAAGACTTATGCACCACCTCGCCGCCCATTGATGCGCCCAGGCTTTTCTGGTGCAGATCTCCGGTGCCTAATCCCATCGCGAACAGCAGAAATGCCCCGCCACGCGAGGTGCGTCATGTACTATCCCTGATTTCCGCTTCTGCCGATGATGTCCGCGTCCGCAATGCAGGCGCTGAGCGAACGTTACGGAACCAGAGATAAGCGTTCCATATGATACCTTATGCGAATCAACGGGTTAGTCCGCAAATGCTCGTTATGTTAAATGACCCCGCTCAAGGCGGGGTCATTGTCGTTTCAGGTTCGAGGAGCCGAAGGGCTGCCTTTCCCTGGTATTAAAGTGCAATGTCCGCGGCGCTCCTTCCCTTCAAGTCGCGCAGCGCGGGATTGGCGCCGGCGTCCAGCAGCTGCTTGAGCAGACCAGTGCGCTGGTAGCGCGACGCCCACATCAAAGCTGTCCAGCGGAATCGCGTCGTGGCGAGGTCGGATCGGCGCGATGTTTGAGCAGCTGCGCTGCGGTTCGCGTATCGCCAACTCTGGCGGCGTTCATCAAAGGCGTTCGTCCACGCTGATCGCGGGCGTTGGGGTCGGCGCCTTTGACCAGGAGCACGGCGGCAAGGCCATGCAGAAACAGCCCGGCAGCGATATGCAGCGGCGTCTGTCCGCCGCTGGGGCGGTGGTTTACGTCGATGTCGGGTTCCATGAGGATTGCCTGCGCCAGCTCGCGGCGGTCCGCCCGCATCATCGTGCATAAAAGTTCAGAGAGATCAGCGTTCACATCCATGGCTTTCATGCCCTGCCCCGCGACCGCCGGAGGGCGCGCGGAGCCGAAGCTCAAGGAAATTACGTCGCCAGTCTGTCGCATGCCGCCGTTGCCGCAAGCCCTTTTGCCTGCCGTATGTGCAGCGGGAAAAATGATAAGGTGGAACCGCGTCCGGCTAGGGATGGCCCGCAGCCCCTTGAGGAGACCGGTTACAAGTTCATATGACCCAGCTGCCGGTTCGCTACCAATGGTTTGACCTGCTTGCGGCCGGCGAAGTCCTATCGCGCGTGAAGCAGGCGCTGGCGGTAGAAACAGATGGCGACCTGGCGGTGTTCATAGGCGTCCGTCCGGATGCCATCGCGGAGTGGCGGCAAAGGAACCAGGTGCCTTTTGACGCGATTGTCTCGACCTGCCTGATCACCGGCGCATCGCTCACCTACCTGCTGCGGGGAGAAGGCCCGATGTTGTGTCAGCTGCCCGCTTCACCCCTGTCGCCGGAGGTCTTGGAAGGCGTGCTGCACCGGTTGATGCGGGATGGCTACATACGCGACAGCGCGCACCAGCCGGCGGTTCAAGCGCGGGTTCGTTCGCTCGCCTGGGATATCTGGCGCTACGCGCGTCACGCCAACAATGTTCTGCAGCAGCTCGTCGACAGCTTCGGCGTGGATGAGAAAGCGGCCTACCTTTTGGTATTCGAACACGAGAAACCCCATGAGCGACCAGAGTGACATCATTTGCGCGCTGGGGGTCGCCCCCGTGTTTTCGGCCGCCGCCGAAGCGGCAAGGCGGATCGACTTCCTCAAGCGCTATCTCGCGAACTCGCAACTGAGCACGTACGTGCTGGGGATCAGCGGTGGCGTCGACTCCCTGACGGCCGCTCTCCTCGCCCAGCGCGCTGTGATCGAATTGAGGGCTGAAGCCTACGAGGCGAGGTTCATCGCCGTGCGTCTACCCTATGGCCAGCAGGCCGATGAACACGACGCGCAAGCCGCGCTTGCGGTGATCACCCCCGACGAGCTCGCCACGGTCAACATCAAGGCGGCGGCCGACGCGATGATGCAGGAGCTTCTCTGGGCCGGTCTACAGCCGGCGGATTCCGGTCAGGAGGACTTCCTGCTGGGGAACATCAAGGCGCGACAGCGGATGATCGCGCAATACGCCCTGGCCGGTCGGTGGCGGGGCCTCGTGATCGGGACCGACCACGCGGCCGAGGCCGTGATGGGCTTCTTCACAAAGCATGGCGACGGCGCCGCCGACATCCTGCCGCTGGCCGGGCTCAACAAGCGCCGTGTGCGCGCCCTGGCACGCCATCTCGGGGCGCCCGAACACCTCGTGAGCAAGATACCCACCGCGGATCTGGAAACCAACGCTCCGATGCGGCCGGATGAGGACGCATACGGCGTCACCTACGAGCAGATCGATGATTTCCTGGAGGGGAAATCCATCGCAGCAAACGCGCATGACCTCATCGTCCGCGCCTACAAGGCGACCGCGCACAAGCGCTCTCTTCCGATTGCGGCCGACTCGTAGGCCCGGCGTCATCCTGCGCTGGGAGGAGGCCGGAGCGCCGCAACGAGAAACCCGAATGCCCCGCAGGTGATTGCCACGTCGGCAAGATTGAACGTGGGGAAATGCCACCCGCGTGCGTGAAAGTCGATGAAATCCGTCACGGCTCCATCGTCGAGGCGATCGAGGAGATTGCCGACGGCGCCACCTATGATGAGAGCGCAGGACAAGCGTTCGATCATGTCGACGCTTCGCCACATGAAGATGGCCAGCCCAGCGATTATGGGCAGTGTTACTAACTTAAGCGCCCACCGCCCCAGCGTCGTTTCAGCGGCCAGCAGGCCAAAGCTGACGCCCCGATTGAAGCCCAGGCTGAGGTTCACGCCCGGAACAACGGGCATCGGGGAAGCGCCAAGATACTGGACGGCCAGCATCTTGGCAGCGATATCGATTGCGGCGACTGCCGCGATGACGGTGGCGAGCAGCCACGCCTGATGCAGGGGTCGGGACGGCATGCGGGTCGTGTGCGAGATCAGGGTTGTGAAGCGACGCGTGTTGGGGACGGAGATGTCTGCCCGCCCGATGAGGCTGTCTGTTCGAGCACAACTTCCCTCGGCGGCGCCAAGACCGCCTGCGGCCGGCTCACTTCCACGCGGGCGGATGTCATCGCGCGCAGACGCTCCACGCCGTCCCGCTGAAGAATGTCCCTGAAGCTGCCATGCATGCCGCCGTCGGTGAATTCGACGCGGATGGCCGGCAAGCCGGTCGCCACGAGCTGCCGCACATCGGCATCATC
>NZ_PZZL01000039.1 GCF_003046185.1 Phreatobacter oligotrophus | reverse complement strand
GTCGGCGGACACCCGCAGAGCCAGATCGACGAGCTCTTGCCTTGGGCCTATGCCGCAAGGCCGCTCAAAGCCGTGGCCTGAAAACAGCGCTTACGATGAAGCGCGTTGTAGTGGTCGAACCAGCCTGGCAGGGCGGCAATGACGGTGGCCGCGTCGGGCTTCGGGTTCACGGCCACGTAGTCCCGCTTGAAGGTTCTGACGAAGGCTTCGGCCATGCCGTTCGACTGCGGGCTTTCGACCGGCGTTGTGAGAGGCTCGAGGCCGATGTCGCGGGCAAACCTTCGCGTCTCATGGGCGACGTAGCGTAAGCATCCGCCGAGGGCCGCGGCGTCTGCGCGTTCGGATCAGGCAGCCTGACGTGCGGTCGCGGGGCCAAGGGGCTGCCAGTTCCACGGCAGCAGCTCTGGCAGCCTGGACTGCGGGATGGCGGCGATACGGGCGAGGACGTCGGCGAGCCAGGCTTGCGGATCGATGCCGTTGAGCTTGGCTGTCTCGATCAGCGTCGCCATGGCCGCAGCACGCTCCGCGCCGCGATCGGAGCCCGCAAACAGCCAGGCCTTCCGGCCGAGGGCAAAGCCTCGCAGTGCCCGCTCGGCAGCGTTGTTGGTCAGGCAGATCCGGCCATCGTCGAGGAAGGCGGCGAAGCGATCCCATCGCTTGAGCATGTAGTCGATGGGCTTGGCGACCGTCGCCGAGCGAGAGAGCGTTCCGCGTTGGGCCTGGAGCCAGGTCGCCAGGTCGTCGACGAGCGGCTTTGCGGCCTCCTGGTGGGCTCGCACCCGCTCCTCCGGTGATCGGCCGTTGATCTCCCGCTCGATGGCAAAGATAGCGTCGATCCGCTTCACCGCCTCCAGTGCGATCGGGGAGATGGCGGCGGCGGAGCCACGGCGCGCCTTGGCCGCGATGTCGGCGAGCTCATAGAAGCCGCGGCGGGCATGGCTCCAGCACAGGGCGGACGTTACTGGCCCTTCAGGTCGCCGCGGATCATAAAGCCCGTTGTAGCCTCCATAGGCATCGGCCTGCAGGATGCCCCGCCACCCCCGGAGGTGGCCATCGGGATGCTCCTGTCGTCGATCCTTTGAGGCAAAGTACAGGGCCGCCGGCGGATCAGCCCCGCCAAAGGGCCGGTCGTCGCGCACATAGGTCCAGATCCGGCCGGTGTCGGTCTTGCCCTTGGCGAGGATCGGCACCGTCGTGTCGTCGCCGTGGAGACGTTCTGCCGCCAGTACATGCGCCGCGATCAGCGCATGCAGCGGCTGCAAGGCCGATGTTGCCGCTCCCACCTGGTCGGCAAGCGTCGAGACGGAGAGGTCGATCCCCTCCCGGGCATAGCGCTCGCTCTGCCGGTTCAGCGGCTGATGCTGTCCGAACTTTTCGAACAGGATCGTCGCCAGGAGGTTCGGCCCCACAAAGCCACGCGGCGTCGGATGGAACGGCGCTGGCTCCTGCGTGATCGTCTCGCAGGCCCGGCAGGCGAACTTCTCCCGCACCGTCTGGATCACCTTCCACTGGCGCGGGACGAGCTCCAGCGTCTCGGTGACGTCCTCGCCGAGCTTCGACAGCCTTGCCGAGCCGCAGCACGGGCAGGAGGTCGGTGCCGGCAGCACCACCCGCTCCCGCGGCAGATGATCGGGGAAGGGTTTGCGCACCGGTCGCCGCCGGTGCGTCGCCGTGCTCGAGGCCAGGATCGCTGCAACCTCGTCCACGGTCGCAGCCGCCTCGCACTCCTCGAGCTGCAGCTGCAACTGGTCGAGCTTCTGCGTGCCACGCTCGGAGCTCTGGCCATAGAGCTCCCGCTTCAGCTTCTCGATCATCAACTGGAGGTACGTGATCATCGCCCCGTTGGCAGAGGCCGCACTCTTGGCGCGGATCGCATCAGCTTCGGCAAGATCGGCACGTACCGTGGCGCTGGACGCTTTCTCTTCGGCCGCGATCCTTGCGTCACGCTCCGCCAGACGGGCCGCCCGCTCCGCCAGGAACATCGCCGCAAGAGCTGCCGGATCGGTCGGCAACTCCAGCGGTTCAGAAGGGTCAGAGGGCGTGGTCACTTGAGGATGGAATCACAGAACGCTGCCGCTCCAAAGCAAATTCCGAGGGGCAAAACCCATCATCCGATCGAGGTCGGCCGCCACGTCTCCTGCGGGTTCCGCCAGTCGATCCCGGACAACAGATAGCCCATCTGCGCCGGCGTGATCGTGACGATCCCGTCTGCTGGCGAGGGCCACAGGAACCGTCCCCGCTCCAGCCGTCGCACATAGAGGTTCGCCGCCTGGCCGTCGTGCCAGATCACCTTGATCAGGTCGCCGCGACGGCCACGGAAGCAGAAGATGTGGCCGCCCAAAGGATCGTGCTTCAATACCTCCTGCACCTGCAGGGCCAGCGAGGCAAAGCCCTTCCGCATGTCCGTATGGCCCGTCGCAAGCCATACCTTCACGCCCATCGGCACCGGGATCATCGCGGCGCCTCAAGACCTCGCACAAGCCGCAGAAGGATCCCGGCGTCGACTGCTCCCTCCGCGATGATCCGGCGATCGGCGCCAAGGACGATCTCAATCCGCGGAGCCCGATCCGGCACTACTGCTGTATCCTGCTTCCGGTGATCCTGATCCAGAAGTGCTGCTGGACGATCCGGACTGACCGTCACCGGAAGGAAGGATCCCGGAGCCTCCTCCCGATCCAATCGCTCGCGCCAGCGATAGATCTGCTGCGTCTGCAGGCCGTGCCGCTTGGCCGTCGCCGCGACGTTCCCATTGGTCGCAGCCTCTTCGACGACTGACCGCTTTTCCGCCAACGTCCAATGCCGCCGCCGGACATAAGTCTCGCTCTCCAATCCAGCTCTCCAGCACTACTGCCGGCAGTACTGCCGGATCAGCAGAACGGCATCATCGGGCGCCCCAGAACGAGGTGGCCCTCGCCGGATGCGTACCCTTCTCCCGCGCCTCCCGGCGAAGGACTGCCCAAACGCGTGCATACCCGTAGGTCGGCATCTGCGCGATGATGCTCTTGATCCTGGCCAGTAGCGCGCCTTCGGGCTGCGGCGGAGGGCCTCTGCGTCGTTGGGGGCGCCCGGCCGTCCTCGCAGCAATGTTGGATCTGGCAACGCCGACGGCCTCGCAGATCACCGTCATCGGGTAACGTCCTTCGGCGGCAAGAACGACTGCAACAGTCGTTTTCTTGGGCCTGCGGCGACCTCAAGGGCCTCCTTCAGGATCTCCGCTTCCAGGGTCTTCTTACCAAGCAGGCGCTGCAGCTGGCGGATCTGCTCCTGCTGGGCACGGAAGGCAGAGGCTGGAACAACCTCCTCCTCGGCCCGCGTTGCCGTCAGAGCGCCTTGCTCGGCAAGCCGCCGCCAGGTGAAGAGCTGGTTGGGCGATACACCGTGACGGCGGGCCACCAGGCTCACCGACGAGCCCGGCTCATTGGTCTCGGCGACCATCTCCAGCTTCTCCGTCACCGTCCATCGGCGCCGGCGCTGTGGTCCGCGAAGCACCTCACTCTTCGGATAAGAACCAGTCATGCGAACGACATTACTCCTAACCCTTATCTTAAGGGTGGGTCGTGTCCAGGCAATTAGGGGGCTGGTTCATAACGGAACCGTCTGACCAGCAAGTCGCGGAGCAGAAAGTTTGAGGCTTTACACCATGCGGAGAGGCCGAGCTTACTGAAGGTACGAGGTGCGGTGCCGAGCGTGCTTCAATAATGAAGGCACCAGTCGAGGAGGCCAGCGAAAGAACAGGCCGGCCTCCGATGCTACGCCGCAGCCATTCCGTATCTAGACCGCGGGGCCGCTATAGCGACACTCGCATCCTAGCGATGCTACACCTAAGGATCAGCGCTTCTTGTAAGCAAAATAAACTAGGTCACTTGGAACAATATCTTGTTCGTACAGGACTCGTTCAATGTGTGCGATTACGCCAAGCCATGCATCACACTTGGGGTCGCTATTCGTTTCGTCGAAAGGGAAATGACCGGCAAGATTCATTACAATACCACCACCACCATCCCTTTTTTCGATACGATTGAAATAGCGCTCGATGGTTGGCATCAAGAGGTATCCTGACACTGCCTCGCTAGGGTCAAAAGCAACCATTGCTTCAATCGAGGGGGCGACGTAGGGGAAGAGAGTCAATTGCTCGATCGACGAGGGTAGGAGTCCATCGGCTTGTTCGACGGGGCGGAACTTGGCTGGTATGGCAGCAAGCGCCGCGTTAATCCACCGCACCTGCGCTTCCGGGAACTGAAAGCGGAATGCACCCACGTACTCTGCACCAACCAAAATTCCTCCTGGCCTCATGCATTTATGAAGTCTGAACCGCCCCGGTTTTGCCGGAGGCCGGTCGTCGTAAGTTATACGGCCATCGCTGTATGTGCCAACGAGGCGTAGTAGCGTTCCTCGGCTTCGGCGGGCGGGATGTTACCGATGGGCTCAAGGAGGCGGCGGTTGTTGAACCAGTCGACCCAGGTCAGCGTCGCGAACTCGACCGCCTCGAAGCTCCGCCAAGGCCCGCGGCGATGGATGAGTTCGGCTTTGTAGAGCCCGTTGATGGTCTCTGCGAGGGCATTGTCGTAGCTGTCGCCGACACTGCCAACGGAGGGTTCAATGCCAGCCTCTGCCAGGCGCTCGGTGTAGCGGATGCTGACGTATTGCGATCCGCGATCCGAATGATGCACAAGCCCAGCTTTGCTGGCTGGCCTTCGCTCATGGAGGGCCTGCTCGAGCGCGTCCAGGACGAAGCTGGCATGGGCAGTCCGGCTGACCCGCCATCCCACGATGCGCCGCGCGTAGGCGTCGATGACGAAGGCTACATAGACGAACCCAGACCACGTCGAGCGTCAAGTGAAGTCCGAGAGCCATAGGCGATCCGGCGCTGGGGCATGGAACACGCGGTTGACGTGATCGAGCGGACAAGGGGCGGCCTTGTCCTGGATGGTCGTTCGAGCCGGCTTGCCGCGGATGATGCCTTGGAGACCCAGCTCACGCATGAGCCGTTCCACGGTGCAACGCGCAACACCGACGCCCTCCCGCATCAACTGGCGCCAGACTTTGCGCACGCCATAAACCTCAAAGTTCTGGGTAAAGACGCGTGTAACCTCCGACCGCAGCACCTCATCCCGCTGAGCGCGACAAGACCGCCGAGCGGGATCGCGGCGCTGGGCGTGGTGTGCGTAATACGTCGATGGGGCGATCGGCAGGACCTTGCAGATCGGCTCGACCCCATAGACGTCGCGATGATCGTCAATGAAGGCGATCATCGTTTGAACGGGCGGTCGAGCTCCGCCTGGGCGAAATAAGCCGACGCCTTGCGCAGGATCTCGTTGGCCTGGCGCAGCTCGCGGTTCTCCCGTTCGAGCGCCTTCAGCTTCTCCGAAACGTCGGAGGGAACACCAGCACGCTTCCCGCCATCGACCTCTGCCCGCTTGACCCACTCCAGCAGCGTGGGGGTCGAGCAGCCGATCTTGGCAGCGATCGAGGCACAGGCGACCCAGCGCGAGGAGTGCTCACCCTCCTGGTCGAGCACCAGCCGCACCGCCCGCTCGCGGACCTCAGGCGAAAATTTGTTCGTCGTCTTGCTCGTCATGGCTCCATCCTACTTAGAAGTTGGAGCCTCCTGTCTAAGGCCGATGGGCTATTGAGGATCTGCGGCTGGTACCCCGCGAGCCTCCTGGGCG
>NZ_PZZL01000038.1 GCF_003046185.1 Phreatobacter oligotrophus | reverse complement strand
ACTGTCGGGGCGATGGGGGCGGCGATGCTATCGCAGCTCGGACACAGCGTGACCCGCGAGAACTTTCGAGATCATAGTCTGGTCTCCCGGATCGAGTCCATCTTGCCCCACAGCGGTGTGCACATCGTGCTGATCGATGAGGCTCAGCACGCGCTGAACTCGGCATCCGAGATGAAGCTCGCGGGTAACCGCGACTTCTGGAAGCGCGTCACCCAGGGTAGCTACCCGTTTGGGCTGGTGCTCTCCGGCACGTCGCGCATCAAGGAGGTTGTGCTCCAGGATCGTCAGCTTAGCCGGCGCACCATCTTCGTCGAGGGTCGTCGGCTCGTCGACAATGACGCGGACGATACCGAAGGCCTGATCGGCAAGTATGCAGCCGATGCCTCCCTAGAGTGCGAGGTCACGGCGGACCTTGCTCTTCGCGTCATGCACGCCTGTGCATACACGTTCGGCGAGGTCTGCAAGCTGATCATCGCTGCGGTCGAAGACGCGTTGATCACCGAGGCCACCACCCTCACGATCAATAACTTCGCGTCGGCCTACGCGGCCGACACGGACTGCGAGCCGCAGGACAACCCGTTCATCACACCTGAATGGGCGCGACTTCCGATCGCCGGAGCGGTCAGCACGGCCACGCCGCTGGACCGCCTTGCCGTTGGCCGGGGAGGCTTTTGATGGCGTACCGTCTCACGCCCCTGCCCGCCGCAGCCGACGAGCCTGCACAGGCCTATGCCTGTCGGCTGGCGCGTCGCATCAACCTGCCCCTGCGCTTCTTCTGCACGGATATCGGTATCCCGCGCCAGGAGGTCATCAAGGGCTCGACAGATGCCGTCCATCGGATCGCTGACTACGGAGGGGCCGACCCGGCCCCTCTCCTCGCCGCAACGGTCCGGAATACGCAAGGACGTCTGTATACCCTGAATGGCCAAAACCTGGTTCGCGACTCGCTGCGACGCACCCGCTTGCGCGGGTGCGTCATGTGCATGAAGGAACAGCTCGCTCACGGAGCCGTTTGGGACGTTTCGATTCGGACCTCCTGGTGCCTCGCCTCTGTGTACACGTGCCCGATCCACGAGGTCGGGCTCGTCGACATCGGAACCGGCAAGGACGCCATGTTCAACGAGTGGTCCTTGCTCATGGAGGATTTCCTAAGCTCGGATGCGACGGATTCCCCTCCCCCCGAGCGCTCGCCTGGCAAATTCGAACTTTACCTCATGGAGCGGGCCATGCATGGGCCCCCGGAGCGTGGCGGTGAAGTGAATGACCTGCCCATGCACGTCGCCATGCGGGTGATGCCATTCATCGGACAGACGCTGCTCCATGGTACCAACGCCCACGAGCCCGTCACCGACGAAGAGATCATCAAAGCCTGCGACACCGGATTTCAGGCGCTTGTCGCTCGTGGCGGCCTCGAACAGAGTCTTGCCGAAATTGACGCGGGCGCCGGTCCGCGAATGTCACAGCAGGGCCCCCAGCATAGGCTGGGGAAGCACCTGTTCAGCTTCCTGACGAATGCGGTGTCCCAAGAGGCTTACCAGCCTGTGATCGACCGCGTTCGAACGTTTGTTTTGGACACTATCCCCCTGGACCGGGGATCAATGCTGCTCGGGCGACCGGTCGACTCCTGCAGGGTCCACAGCGTTGCCACGCTTACAGCTGTCACTGGAATGCACCCCACAACCCTGCGCCGCTATCTCCGGGAAAACGGCTTCCTGAAGTCCGACGCCCAGAACGGCGACATGCCGATGCCTGCGGCAGCGGTAGAAGCGTGGGCCGCCAGCTTGACCGAGGTGGTGGGACAAAAGGCCGTCGAGGAACTGCTGGGCTGCTCCCGGAGCCACTTCAATACGCTCTTGAAGGCTCGTCTGATCCAGCCCAACTACGCATCCAGAAGCTCGAGAAAGTACAGGTTCGGCAGGACCGGTCTGGAGGCGCTCCTCAACAGGCTGCTGGAGGCCGCTACTCCTACGCCCGCTACCCCCGAGGGATTTGTAGGGCTCGATCGGATCGGCAAACGGGCCAACGTCTCTATCGCTGCAGTCCTCAAAGCCGTCATTGCAGGCGAGATGAGTGGGGTCGCCTGCCGTCCAGGCAATCGCCGGCTCGACGGACTCGAGTTCAGCGTTCAAGAAGCCAAGGCACTGGCACGGGGCGAACCTCTCCCCGGTCTTCCGGCAAATGAGTTGCTCGCTTATTGGAAGATGGACTACGCCGTGCTCAGAGAGTTGATCCGTGCGGGACACCTGCCGACAGAGGTCGCACGCCACCCCATCCACAAGGGCATGATCAAGGTCATTCCCTATGAAGCCATTGAGCAGTTCGAGCGCACCTATGTGCTGGCTTGGGAACTGGCCGAAAGCCTCAACCTCACAAGAGCCGAACTCCGCCGTTGGCTAGCAGACCGCCATGTTCCGCGCGCGTTCGACCCATCATCGATCGACGCCGCGATATATCGGCGATCAGACCTCCAATTGTGAAGGCACTTCATTCTGATCCAAAGGCCGGGGCCCTCCCCGGCCTTTTTTATGATCTTTGCAGTGGGGTGTGCGGAGGATATTCTTTAACCGCCAAAGGAAGGGCCGCTATGCCATTCCCCCCAAAAAACCAAATGCAATCAATGGGTGGAAAGGAAATGAATTGTGGCTCCCAACAGGACGCCCCGCGACGATAGTGTCAGGGCCGGGAATTTATTTCCTTAGGGCATAAGATGAATTGCCTTGAGGCGGCAAAAACCTGCCTTACGGCGTGAACTCGTGGGAATGGAAGCGCTTGAGAAAAAGGGGCCTCGTATCGAGCTCAAGCCGATCACATGCCCAGAGGGAGGGACCTCTGACGCTTTCGACTGCGATGAGCGTTGATACCCGTCGGCATTGCAAGACATCTCTGCAACACCCAGCGAGCAAAGCGAGGCTTGCGTCGAAATTCGTAGCTCGCTCGACCTCCGCATCTGTTCCTTGCCGGCCTCTCGCGCTACGATTCAAGCGATTAAGAAACCGATCTTTGAGGATAAGCGTTCACAGTGCCTTCAGTGCGCGGGAGGGCGCGGAGCACAACGAGATGGCAACGGCCAAGCAGATGGTCGCCCTGATCAGAGGGCATGTCCAACGGGATGATGAGCAATTCTTGTCTCTCGCGCTGCAGGTTGCTGCCTCGGAAGCCCGTCAAGGGCGCCAGGACGTAGCTGACGAAATCAAGAAGCTGGTCGATCAAGGACGGAGTGGAACAGCTCCTGCGGTAAAGCCGATCCCGTTGGCGCGTCCTCGCGCCGAGCTTGAGGAGATCATCTCTGCCTCCTATCCCAAAACGAAGCTAACGGATGTCGTCCTCGGTCCGGACATCAAGACTCGCCTGGAGCGGTTAATCCGCCATCAGTCCCAGCGCGCCGTCCTGCGGCAGCATGGTCGGCGCCCCATCACACATATCCTGCTTGTCGGACCGCCGGGGACGGGCAAGACGCTCACCGCTTCGGCGCTGGCGGGCGAACTTCATCTTCCCTTGTTCCGCCTCCGGCTCGATACGCTAATTACGCGCTATCTCGGTGAGACGGCCACGAAACTGAGGCTTGTTTTCGACCAGATCCACTCTGTCCGAGGGGTTTATCTCTTCGACGAATTCGACGCCCTCGGGACGCAGCGCAACCAGTCCGGCGAGGTCGGCGAGATGCGGCGCGTGTTGAACTCGTTCCTGCAGTTCCTGGAAGAGGATAATGGCACGGACAGCTTGATCGTCGGGGCCACGAACCATCCCGAGCTTCTTGATCGAGCGCTGTTCCGCAGGTTCGGCGACGTGTTACGATATGATTTCCCCACGGCGGAGGAGATCTGCAGCCTCGTGACCTCACTGGTCGACCGGCGCGTCTCAAAGGCGTTCGACTGGCCCAGCATCACGCAGGCGGCCACTGGTTTGTCCCAAGCTGACATTGTGACGGCTGTCGATGACGTCATCAAGGACGCCATTCTCGACGGCAACCGCAAGGTTTCCGAGACTCTTCTGGCGGATGCGTTTATCGCCCGCAAGTTATCGCGGGACGCGCTTCAGAGGCTCTGACCCTCTATACTATCCTAAGGGCTGTTCGATTCGGCAGCGGTTGGGGCTAGGTAGATGTCGGAAGGGGCGGCAGGCGGCGGTGGTCGAAAGGCTCATTTGCGGATTGATCGGCTCCGCCAGACGCGCGCCTTCAAGGGGCAGGGCGTCAACATCAAGGACAAGTTCAAGCGAGAGAACCGCGCTGAATTCGGGCAGCGGCTGCTTGATCAGATTGTCATGGCCTTCGGCCAGGCCGACGTCGAGAAGACGCTCCTCGGCGTGACCGAACAGCTTGGAAAAACCGGCGCCTACATATCGGTCGACCGCCCTGCCAAACTGCCCCACGAAAAATTGCAACAGAAATCCTATGGCGTTCTAGTAGGGGCTGTAACGGAAATGCTGCGCCGCACCGATGCCGACACTCTCGAGCGGGTGTCCTACTTCGTTCCCGACGACATGCGCGAGAGTCTTAAGGAGCAGATCAAGCAGTATCGCGACAGCGAAGGGGCCAACAAGCCGAACGCCGTGCATAAGCGCTTCGATGAGGTCGAAGCGATCGCCTTCAATGGCCTTGCCGGTTTATGGACATCGCCTGATCCGTTGCCCGGGAACGACGAAGTCGGCTGGTTCGAGCTTTGGCTGCGTCGGAAAGCCAAGAAAGACGCACCTGACGCCGAAGCCTATCTGGACAGGCGCAAGGATGCCCTCGGCTTGCACCTCTCCCAGGAAAAGCTGAAATTTCCAGAATTCGTCGTCCGGTTCATCAGGGCGACCGGAGGCTCGTTGCGGCGGCTTGTCCGCGAGCTGAACGTCTACGTGGCGGAGGTCAGACCCGCACGGATCGACGCCTCAGTGTTCACGACGGTCAGGTCTGATGGCGTCGCCCCAATCGAGTGGGTGGAGGACGCCGTCCGTCGTCTAGGCGCCGCACCGGAAGGCCCCTACGTGACCTTGCACGACACCGGAGTGAACCGGGCTCATCCTATGCTGCGGCCTTTGCTGGATGAGAGCGACATGCATGCGCGAGCGCAGTCATGGTCGACGGACGATCATGACGGACATGGAACAAACATGGCCGGCATCGCGGCTTTCGGCGATCTTCAGTTCAGGCTCCAGGATCAAGACCCGATCCGTCCAACGCATCGGCTCGAGTCCTACAAGATGCTGCCGCCCAACGGCCACAACCCGCCTGAGACGTGGGGGCTCGTCGTCAGGGACGCGATGTCCGATCTGGATGTCGCCTCTCCGCACCGCGAGCGAGTCCACTGCTGCACAGTAACGGCGCAGTCTTCGTTGACAGGCCTGGCCACAACGTGGAGCGCAGCGATCGACGCCGCGACATCAGGGGCCTGCGAAATCGAGGAAATCGGCCCGAGACGTCTCTGGTTGCAGGCGGTGGGCAATATTCTTCCGCACGAGTGGTCCGCAAATGAGGACTTGCGCGACCATCCGATTGAAGACCCGGCGCAGGCCTGGAACGCCCTTTCCGTGGGGGGCTACACGGAGAGAACGCAGATTTCCGAGCCCACCATGCGTGGTTGGGAAGTCGCGGCGCGAACCGGCGACCGCAGTCCCTACAGCAGGGCGAGCTTGGCGTGGGATCGCAGCCAGGCACCGCAGAAGCCCGAAGTAGTTTTTGAGGCCGGCAACTGGGCCAAGGATCCTGCCGGCGGTTTCGTGAGCGGCATCGACAGCCTGTCGATGCTGACGACCGGGAGGGACGTTATCAACCGGCCGCTTGAATGCACAGAGATGACAAGCCCTGCCGCCGCGCGAGCCGCAGGTTTCGCAGCCGAGATCCTGAGCGCGAACCCTGGCCTCTGGCCCGAGACCGTCCGCGCCTTGATGGTCCATTCCGCTGACTGGACGCCCGAGATGCGGCGACGGTTGGGCGGAAGACCCACCAAAGAGCACTGCGCCTCCATGATCCGGCAGTTCGGGTTCGGCGTGCCTGACCGAGCGCGGGCGCTCGCGAGCACGACCAACGACCTAGCGCTGTTGGCAGAATCCGAGATCAAGCCCTTCAGGCGCATCAGGAGCAGGAACGAGGAGACTGGGGCCGAGACATCCCGCATCGGCCTCAATGAAGCCCATTACTACACGCTGCCATGGCCTAGAAATATTCTCGAAGAGCATTTCAAGGAGCAGGTGTCGCTCAAGGTCACGTTGTCTTGGTTCGTGGTGACGTTGCCCCCGTCGAAGCCCTCGGTTTGAACTGGACTCCGTCGAAAGGAGACGGAGATGAAGAAGAGCCGGTTCACGGAAGACCAGATCATT
>NZ_PZZL01000037.1 GCF_003046185.1 Phreatobacter oligotrophus | reverse complement strand
GCCAGAAAAGATCGCAATTCATCAGAGACTTCCTTCCGGAAGCCGTGAATCACAATCCCTCGCTCATGCCAACCGATTTATGGGTCCGGACCCTAGAACCCGCGCTTACCGCCAAGTCACACGAAAGATCGGTCCATTAGTCCCCGTCGCAAACCTGATGGGACTTCTGCTCCGTGTGGAGAAGGCGTTGCGGCGCACGCCCATCCGCTTGATGCAGCCACCATTATGCGCGTCCTCGAGCAGCCGGAGCACAGATCGATCCGAGACAACCATCGAAACTCCAATGCCGGCTGTCGGGATTGGATACCCACAGGGATCGACGTGCCGCATCTAGGAACTTCAGCTTTCGGCCTCTCCCGGCATGTCCGCTTTCGCGGCGCGAAGCGGACGTTGAGGGGATTCGCTTCTTGGGTCCCAAGTGGACCTCGGGAACGTCGGCTTACGGTTCGACAGTCGAACTGGGGACAACTTGACTGTTGAAAGAGCGCAAGCAAGCGATTTCCGCCTCAGCTGGCGGCACAGGTGAATGCCCGACCACGGTCAAAGCTCGGAATCCCGTTCGGCGAGTTTGTACAGGTCTTTGAGAACCCGCGCCCGGATCGCCGCATCTGTCGCCTCATCCAGAACGGCCCGCATAAGGGCAAGCGAACCGAACATCATGGCGAAGACCCCCCAGGCCGCAGGTCCGGGGAAGACACGTCCCAATGTCACCGCTGCCGCTTCGGCGCCGTTCGCAAACGCAGCCTGGATGGCCCCATCCGAATTCGAGGCGGTGATCCGCCGCCATCCCCACGTCGTGCGCTTCTTTGCCGGCCACCACCAACGGCCAATTCAGGCGCTTTTCGCCGGGACGCTCGCGATGGTCGCGCCGTCGGTGGCGCACCAGGTGGTTCTCGACCTCGTCGACCGGCCGCCGGCGCCGTTTAACTTCGAACCGGCCGCCTTTCACCTCCATCTTTGGACTGAAGGCGCGGGTCTCATCAGCCACACAGCCTATGTCGAGAAGGCTGCCGGCCGCTATCCCTTCCTGCGCGACGCCGACTATCCGGGGGCGTGAGACCGAAGCGCGACGACGAGGACTCACCGGGCCCAGCGACGAAGTGAGGGCTCAAACGGCTGCTGATCCTGTTCGGACTCCAGCCACCAAACGAGTGTCCGCTGATGCGGCGCGAACCTGATCGCTTTTTCCGCAACATTGGCCTGCCAGCGAGCCCCGAAATTGCGGCTTTCCATCGCGCCGCCGTCATCGTGGTTAAAGGCATGGGTCGGCTGCACGATGAAGCGTCGAGGGCGTCATCGCACCCTGTCAGAGCCTGTTCCCTCGCGACGCCTCATCGCGTCCGCTTACCTTCCATCACGGGCCGAAGCTCGATTATTGACCGGGCTCCTACTTGGTAACCGGGCATGTGCTGAGACCAAGGAGCGTGTAGGCAGGACAGAATCCGACCAATGCAGTCAGCAGCGGCACGATGCCGATCCAGCCAATCCAGCTGTAGCCATTGGTCGGCCAGCCGGTGATCGCCCATCCCATCAGTAAAAGGCCGAAAACGACGCGCAGGGCGCGATCGATGGTTCCGACGTTCCGCGTCATGAGGTTCTCCTTGGCTTGGACGAACGAGTTTGAACTCGGCCTCAGCGCTGCGAATGAAGAGGCCATTGGCAAGGCTCCGGGCGGATGAACGCCCGAAGAAGCCACCATTATATTAGAGGCGCCTAAACTAACATTGATGCGCATCAAGCTGTGATTGTCAGGCTGTCGTCGCCATTTCAGCAGTCTGGCTCTTGGCCTTCACGGGGATCACGAGGTAGCGCACGCCATTGGCCTCGGCCTCGGGGAACCGTCCGGCGCGGATATTGACCTGGATCGAAGGCAGCAGGAGCCGCGGCACAGCAAGCTTGGAGTCCCGCGCCTCGCGCATCGCGACGAATTCGCCCTCGTCTGTTCCATCCCGAACGTGAACATTGGCCGCCCGCTGCTCGGCCACCGTCGTCTCCCAGGCATAGTGGTCCCGGCCCGGCGCCTTATAGTCGTGGCAGAGGAACAGGCGGGTCTCAGGTGGAAGGGCCAGCACCTTCTGGATCGAGCGGTACAATGTGCGGGCGTCGCCCCCGGGAAAGTCAGCACGGGCAGTGCCAAAGTCCGGCATGAACAGGGTATCGCCGACGAAGGCTGCGTCCTCGATCCGATACACGATGTCCGCCGGCGTATGGCCAGGCGTATGCAGGATCGATCCTTCCAGTTCGCCGATCGAAAAGGTCTCACCGTCGCGGAACAAGTGGTCGAAGTCGCTGCCGTCGGTCTTCAGGTCGGTGGCGTTGAACACCGGCCGGAAGATGCGCTGCACCTCCTTGATGTGCTCCCCGATGCCGATCCTGGCGCCGGTCTTCGCCTTGATCAGGGGAGAGCCGGACAGGTGGTCGGCATGCGCGTGGGTCTCCAGCGTCCAGACAATCCGGTAGTCCTCGGCGGCTGCCTTGGTGAGGATCGCTTCCACCGAGCGCGTGTCCACCTCGCCAGCGTTCGGGTCGTAGTCGAGGACCGCGTCGATGACCGCCGCTTCGCGGGTCGCGGGATCGGCCACGATGTAGCTGATCGTGTTCGTGGCTTCGTCGAAGAAGGCGTGGATGAGAGGTTCACGGCGGGTCGACATGGCTAGCTCGTTCAACGATGGGTGTTGACAGATATATTCGATACCTCTAAATAAGCAATATCTAAATTAGAGATCGCTATGAACCCATTGCCCGACATGCTCGATCCGGCCGCCTTCGAGGCCAATGCGCTCGAGGTCGCCGACACGTTGCGCGCTCTCGCCAACGAGCGGCGCCTTCAGATCCTCTGCGTCCTGATGGAGCAGGAGGAGACGAATGTCGGGACCCTAGTCAGCAGGATCGGCATCAGCCAGTCGGCGCTGTCCCAGCATCTCGCCAAGATGCGGGACGAGGGCATTCTCGCCTTTCGCAGGGAAAGCCAGACGCTCTGGTATCGCATCGCCGATCCTCGCATCCGCGAGCTCATGGCCGAACTTTACCGCCTCTATTGCCGCAAGGCGTGATCTGACCTTCGAGGACTGACCCATGACCATCAAGCACATCGCCCCGGCCGAAGCCTTTGCCATGCTCTCCCATAGCGCCACCCTCGTCGACATTCGCGAGACGGATGAATGGCGCCGCGAGCACGTCCCGCTGGCGAGCCACCACCCGCTGTCATCGATCGAGCGCAGTCCGCCCAAAGTGGCGGGAGCGGTTATTTTCCACTGCCGGAGCGGCAACAGAACAGCCGTCAACGCCCAGCGTCTCGCGACCACCGTGCCGGGTGCGAAGGTTTACGTGCTCGAGGGCGGGATCGAGGCCTGGCGCGACGCAGGCCTTCCCATCGTCAAGGATGCGCGCCAGCCGATCGAGATCATGCGGCAGGTACAGATCGTTGCAGGTTCTCTGGGCGCAGTCGGCACCGCCCTCGGCGTTCTCGTGCATCCGGGCTTCCTGGCCGTCCCCGGCTTTGTGGGGCTGGGCCTCGCCTTTGCCGGCGTGACAGGCACCTGCGCCATGGCCCGCATTCTGTCGCTCGCACCGTGGAATCGTGCGGCCCTGACGTCGGCCAACGCCTGAACGGCGGTCCCCCACCGGGAGGTTCACCCATGCCCACCGATCTTCTCTCCGGCCTCTCGGGCGCGCTTGTGGGCGCCATCCTCGGCCTCGTGGGCGGCGGTGGGTCGGTGCTGGCCGTGCCGCTGCTGGTCTACGGCGTCGGCGTGTCGTCGGCGCATGTAGCCATCGGCACCAGCGCGCTCGCCGTGGCGGCAAGCGCCTTTGCCAACCTGATCGGCCATTGGCGTGCTCGGACCGTGAAATGGCGCTGCGGCCTTACCTTCGCCGCTGCAGGCGTCATCGGCGCCTTCGGTGGCTCGACCCTGGCCAAGAGCATCGACGGTGCCAAGCTTCTGGCACTATTCGGCGCATTGATGATCGTGGTCGGCATTGCCATGTTCCTGAAGCGCAAGGCTGAGGGCAACCCGGACGTGCGGCTCACCCGAGCCTCGGCGCGTTACCTCCTGCCCTGGCTGATCGGCGGCGGCCTCGGGGTCGGCCTTCTCAGCGGATTTTTCGGTATCGGCGGCGGCTTCCTCATCGTGCCTGCCCTGATGGTTGCGACGGGCATGTCGCTGCCCTTCGCCATCGGCACGTCGCTCATCGCCGTGACCGCCTTCGGAGCCGCGACGGCGGCAAGCTATGCGGCGTCGGGCCTCATCGACTGGCGCATCGCTGGAATCTTCATTCTTGGCGGCGTCCTGGGCGGCGTTGGTGGAAGTTCTCTCGGTCGGCTGCTCGCCGGGCGTAAGGGAAGCCTGGGCACCGTGCTCGCCGCGGTCATCATGGCGGTCGGTGTCTATGTCGTCGCGAGGAGCGCCATGGACTGGATCGGTCCGTCATAGGCAACTGCCGTGACCTGCCCGAACGGTCGAGAGGCCGGAAGACATGAATGCACGCGTCAAGCACCAACGCCCGCTCGTGTTCAGACGCTGGTGGTGAACGCGACCAGCCATTCCGGCATCAGGTTGACGAGCACCGCTTCCAAACGTTTGTCGAAGCCGGTCAGTACCGCCACCCCCACGACAATGAGAATGGCGCCAAGTGCCGGCTTTGCACGTTCCGCGACGCCCATCATCCGATTGCGCCGCGCCATGATCGCAGCTTGTGATCCGAGCGCCAGGAGCAACAGGATGCTCGCTGCCCCGAGCGAGAATGCGAACATGCGGATCATGGCATGGGCATATCCGCCGGTCTGGGCAGCGAGGGTCACCGCCGCACCGAGGGCGGGTCCCGCGCAGGGCGTCCAAACGACACCAAGCAGGGCTCCCGTCGCGAACTGACCTGCAAGTCCGAACGAGCCGAGGCGCGCGGCGATCGTCGATGCAGCGTCTGCGACAGGCTGGAGCGCCCCAGCGAAAGCGGTGCCGGCGGCGGACACAAGCAGGACAAGCCCGAAGAGCACGAAAAGGACGGCCGCGCCCGTCCGAAACACAACGTCGGACAAGCCTAGCGCCTGACCCGTGGCGGCAAGTGCTGTGCCGAGCAAGGTGAAGCCGAGCACCATCCCTCCCGTCAAAGCCAGCGGTCCCAGGCGTCCTTTTGAGAATGCCGACGCCAGGATGATGGGGAGAACCGGCAAGACGCAGGGGTTCAGCGTGGTCAGAACGCCAGCAAGGTAGCTCAGCACAAGTGCAGTCATTTGCAGCAGAACCGGCAGAGAACGGGTGAGCGGCGGAGGGGGCGGCCTTCTTGCCGGTCGCCCCCGAGCTGTAGCCGGCTCAGGCCGACAGCGCCTTGAGAGCCTGCTCGATAGCGGCCCGGTCACTTTGGCCCACCAACCGCGCGACCTCGCGCCCGCCGCGGAAGATCAGAATGGTCGACTGACTGCGAACGTTATGTTCCGTTAGGAAGGCCTTATCCGCATCAAAGTCCACACGAACCATCTGCGCGTTTCCAAAACCAGAAGCGCCGATCTGGTTGAAGCTGGACAATTGCGCGCGACACGTCGGACACCAATCTGCGTGGACATGGACAAAGACCGGGCCACCCGCGGCGATCATCCGGTCAAAGGTCCCCTTCGAGTAGCGCGTGAACGTAACAGCTTGAGCATGTGCCGGCAGAGCGGTCGCTCCGGCCGAGACAGCGCAGACGCTGGAGAGAAGGATGCGGCGAGTGAGCATACGAAATCCCCTTGGGCTTTGCGCGCATTCGAACGAGCGCGATCGTTGAGCAGACCGGTGCGACGGCCAGCCAATCCGTCCTTCGCATCCAGGGCGCGTCGCGTTACCAAAGCCGCGATGACAGCTTCGTGAGCGCGGGCCGCTCTGCGATCGGGCCGAGGGGTGAAGATCGCAGGTAATTGGCGAGCAATGATAACTTTACCTCGCGGTCTTCCTCGATGGACAGCAGACGGAAGCCGATCGCGAGAGGATTGTCCGGACAATCGCCGCGCTGGAGCGAGCGTGACCCGGGAAGCCCGTTCGCAACCTTCGGCAACGTCGCGTGACGGCAACCAGACGACTCTGACGTTGAGAGAGCAGATTCGCCGTATGCAGAGGCGCTGGCGGTTAAAGACCCCTTAACCGAATCAGACTGCGATGAGGTTGTAGACAGTCATGTGACGGAGTCAGACGGATGCCGCCCTCAAGCCGTCGCATAACAACTCAATCTCAGATCAAGAAGCGATCGATTGTTCTCGATGGACACAGGACGTCTCTTTCCATTGAGGACGAGTTCTGGAACGCAGTTCGCAGGCTGGCACGCCTAAACAGCGAATCGCTCAGTTCCTATGTCTCTCAAATCGACAGCCAGCGCGAGACTGGGAATCTGTCCTCGGCAATAAGACTCGAGGTACTCAAGGAGGCGCGAGCCGGACGGCTTCCGGCTTTCTCTGACGAGTGATGGCCTGACGCCGACCTTCGCTTGCAGCCAATCACGCCATCAGACTCCGGAGCGATCCGCTGCAGTCTCCACGGAAAATCGATCTCCGGGCACCATTCACACGCTACGGTCACCCTCCTCGGCCCGCTCCAGCAGGCTTCACCAGACGCAGTCGACCAGGCTGTATATTTGAAACCCTTCGCGTCGGTGTCTCGGTCGAACGCATACGCCTGCCTGCCGAGGCCGTGCCATGATCAGGACGGCAAAGGTGGATTATCTCCTTAGGGAGGTTTCCATAGCATCCGCGGACAACAGGCGGACCATAACGGCCGGTGGCAATGTCCATCCATCTGCTAAACGCTACCGCCCCCGCGTATCGATGAGCCATGGCTTTTGACAAACGCACAGCTTCCTCCGGATCAATCGCGGGACGCTCGAGAACCGGCACGAGACGACCTCCGTCCCCCACACCAAAAACCACAACAACGTGGTACCAAACGCTACTCATACGCGACCCCTCGCGATTGAACAAAACATGAACATTGCATCTTGCAGTGCCAATGGAGTCAATGGCTCAGGGCCTTCTTGAAGAGCCATGCTGACAAACGACGCACCACCTAACGGCATCGAGGATCGCTCGGTGAATCGCCCCGGTTTTGCCGGAGGCTCCAACTACCGAGTGGGATGGTCATGAGGAACAAACAACATCCCGCCCGCCGAAGCTGAGGAACTCAACTACACCTCGTTCGCAGAAAGCGATCGCCGCACAACTCACCACAACAGGCTTCCGGCAAAACCGGGGCGGTTCACCTTGCTCGAGGGGCGAGGCATTACCGCGGTGAAGCGCGCGTAAACCCAGGCGAAGGATGACTCTGGGAACTGCTGCAACGCCCATTACCAACCGCTAACGGTCTGAACCAGCCCCCTAATTGCCCGGACACGACCCACGCTTAAGATAAGGGTTAGGAGTAATGTCGTGCGCATGACTGGTTCTTATCCGAAGAGTGAGGTCCTTCCCGGACCACAGCGCCGGCGCCGATGGACGGTGACGGAGAAGCTGGAGATGGTCGCCGAGACCAATGAGCCGGGCTCGTCGGTGAGCCTGGTGGCCCGCCGTCACGGTGTATCGCCCAACCAGCTCTTCACCTGGCGGCGGCTTGCCGAGCAAGGCGCTCTGACGGCAACGCGGGCCGAGGAGGAG
>NZ_PZZL01000036.1 GCF_003046185.1 Phreatobacter oligotrophus | reverse complement strand
GCGTCGCGACCCGGTACGACAGATTGGCGGTCAATTTCCTCGCCGCCGTCCACATCGCTGCCATCGTCTCCTACTGGTTATGAGTCCGGACCCTAGGTCTGCGAACCTAACGGACGCGCCAGGCAGGGAGACCCGGGCCAAACTCGGCGGCACCGACGCGCTGTTTCTCCTGGGGGGCTGTGCATAATCATGCCACGCTGGCGGCGACGCCCGTGGACGCGTAATTTCCACGACAAACCCCAAGCAAAATGCCGGGGTGGTTCAGGCGGGGGGTGGCCATGACTGTGTGCGGCCTTATGCGCATCGTGCTGGTTGGGTGCAGCTTGATCGCGATAGGCGGCGCTGGCGCCGCTCAGCCCGTGGAACGCCCGCTGCGCATGATTGCGGCGAACGCGGTGAAGGACGGGCTGCAACAGCTCACGACGCAGTACGAACGGCAATTTGGCCACCGCGTGGAGATCGTATGGAGTGGTACGGAAGCCACCGCCCGCCGCATCGCGGCTGAAGAGCGGTTCGACGCGGTGTTGATTGGCGGCGAAGCCATCGACCGGCTCGTAGCGGCTGGCCATCTTGCTCCGGACGTCAAAGTTGCCGTCGCCCGTACTGGGGTCGCAGTGGCCGTCCGGAACGGATACCCGCCGCCGGTCATCGATAGCGCTGACGCGCTGAGAGCGGCACTCCTGGCGGCGCCCCGGGTGGCATATTCGGCGGGTCCTAGCGGGGTCTATATCGAGTCGCTGATTGTAAGGCTCGGGCTTGGTGAACAGGTCGCGGCCAAGCTGACGCGTCCATCATCAGGCGCCGAAGTAGCGCAGTTGGTAGCTCGCCGCGCGGTAGACCTCGCTTTTGCGCAGGTGAGCGAGCTAGTAGGCGTAGCGGAGATCCAGAGCCTCGGTCCACTACCGCCAAGCCTCCAGAATTATACAATCTATGTCGCTGCATCTGGGCGAAGCGATGTCCACCCGCAAACGACCGCGTGGCTGCGCTTTCTAACGTCACCCCAGGCGCGGGAGGCTATCGAAGCGATGGGGATGGAACAGCCCTGATTGGCGGTGGAGCTCGGGGGCACTGGCATTCCGGCCATTCGACGAATGGCCTGCCCGGTGGTTGAACCACGTAGTTGCGGCGTTAACCACTGTTAACCATTCGAGGGCTAGGTTGCCGGCCACGGAGTTTGCCGGTGGCACAGCTAAAGTCCCACATTTTTTCGTGGCCCTATGGGCTACTCGTTGCGCTGTGCGTCACGATTGTGGGCCTCGGCTGGTACCGCGAGATCGACATCCGCAACAGCGATGTTCATGCGGCGGAGGTCGAGGCGACCAATCTGGCCCGCTCGCTGGTTAGTCAGGCGGAAGACAGCGTCGAGCTGGTCGACAACGCTTTGATCGGGATCGTCCATTGGCTTGAGAACTTTGGGGATCGCCCGCGAGCGGTCGAGCATCTGAAGACGCTGCTCAACCTTCGTAAGGCGACCCTGCCGCGCCTGCGCGGGCTTTTCGTGTATGCGGCCGACGGAGAATGGGTCGCGACGTCTGAGACCGACAACGTCACCGGTCATAACAATTCCGACCGGGATTATTTCCAGCATCACCAAGCGACAGCCAACCGGCTGCCGTTTATCGGCAGCCCCGTACGTAGCAGGTCCGGGGGCCAGTGGATCATTACGATTTCTCGCCGGCTCAATGGACCGCATGGCGAGTTTGCTGGGGTCGTCCTCGCTTCGATCGACGTGTCCTATTTCGTGGAAACCTACAGCCAGTTCAAACTTGGCAACGAAGGCTCACTGGCGTTGCTGCGTTCCGACGGGACTTTGCTGGCGCGCTCTCCCGTCGACGAGCAGGCAATTGGGCGGAATTTCACGGCCTCGCCCTTCTATCGCCACGTGACGTCTGACATGTCAGGGGTCATCCATTTTCAGAGCGTGCTCGACGGGGTCACGCGGATTAGCGCCTACCAGCGCAGCCAGAAATTGCCGCTGCTCATGCTGGTCGCCCGCGGCCATGACGAAGTACTTGCCCCGTGGCGGCTCGAGGCCACCTGGCGCATGAGCATGGTGGTGGGGCTGACCTTAATCATTGGCCTCCTGGGTGCGCTGATGTTGCGTGAGCTGGCCGCGCGCCAACGCCTGCTGGCCACCGTTTCTTCCCGCGAGGCGGAGTTTCGGTTGCTGGCTGAAGCGTCGAATGACATGGTCACTCGAATCGCCTTCGATGGCACCTTGACATATGTCTCTCCGGCCTCGTTGCGGGTCCTGGGATGGCCGCCGGAGAGCTTGCTGGGAGGCCACGCCCTGGCAGGGGTCGATGTCGAGGATCGCGCGGCGGTGGAGGCTGTGGTTGCCGAACTCAAGCGAGGCGACCGCACGGAAGCCCTGCTTGCCTACCGTACCCGCCACCGCTGCACGGGCACGGTCTGGCTCGAATCCTCATTGTCAGTGACCCACGACCCGAACACTGGGCGCGTGGACGGCGTGGTGGCGATTTCGCGCGACGTCACCGAGCAGAAGCAGCTCGAAGGCCATCTCTCGCGATTGGCCACCCTCGACGGGCTTACAGGTCTAGCAAACCGCAGGTTTCTGGATGATCGGGCGGAGCGTGAGCTCTTACTGGCACGACAGAGCCGACGCGATCTGAGCCTGCTGTTGCTCGACGCGGACCATTTCAAGGCATTTAACGATACATACGGCCATCTGGCGGGCGATCACTGCCTCCAGCAAATTGCCGCTGTCATTCAAAGCCATGCCACCCGGCCGGGAGACCTGGCAGCGCGCTACGGCGGCGAAGAGTTTGCACTCTTGCTCGCAGATACCAGCCGCGATGGCGCTTTGGTCGTGGCAGAGCGTATCCGGGCGGCCGTGGCGGATCTTCAAATACCGCACGCTGGTAACTCGTCCACAGCCGTCGTCACGGTCAGCATCGGCATCGCGACTGCCAATTCCATAGCGGGCTGGCCGACCCTTAAATCCCTCATTGGTCAGGCCGACGAAGCGCTGTATCGCGCCAAAACTGGGGGTCGAAATCGCGTCTATGCCGCGCTTCTCGACGAATGCGCCCCCGCGCTCCAGCTGACTTGAGACACAGTCTCTATGTGCGCAGTACGCTCCTTGGGTATCCGTTTGACGGATCCCCGACAACCATTCGCCGCACCGTATGAGCCCGTTCTTGGCGATCCTGCAAATTGTGCCGGTGAGTTTGCCCTGATCCGTAAGTGATACCTCATATCGGCCTTGCCGGGGCAACCAGGCTACGGCCGGAGTTCGGCTCATCTGGGCAGGCGACCCACGTCAATTCGCTGCAACTCCGACCGCGGACGAATTGCTCAAAGGTCCTAGTGACTTGAGTACCCCGTCTGACCTCGGTCTCGCCAGACTCTGTAACGCCAACAGCGCCGCTCTGGCATTTGGGGGACGCGGTGGCTTTCATAGTTCCGCAGCTGCCGATCCACCCCATTTTCGAAACAGGGTTCATTCTCCCCACAGGTTGGGATGGATGAACACCCGGTAGAAGCGAGCCGTTCTCTTGGCCGGGTCGCGCCGTGTCAGATAGACCCCGCTTATGCCCGTAGCCTTATGAGGCGGGAAGACCGTCTTGGCGATCAAGCGCTGAGGCATAAAGCCTGTTGTGTTTCGCAATGAATGCCGGTCTCACTTAGCGAGACGGCTGAGCCCAGTCACCGATGGAGCATGACGCCCGCTGCAGCCCACTAGCAGGCCAACGGCATCCAATGTGCTCGACCGAGCCAGCCGTCCCCTTGATGGGACCAAGGGGGCCCGCACCGATGAAATACGTTCAATCGCGAGCAGCCCTCAATAATCCAGAATCCGAAGCATCTTTAGGCAATTATTAACGTCGTTGCGGCGTTGAATATATGCCTCTTGTGTGGGCTGAGGGCCGCCTAAGGTCACTGATAATGGGACCGGAGAAATGCCATGTGGCACAATTTTGGTAAGAGTGCTCGTGATCGCGATGCCAAATTCGCCGCCTTGGATCGCGTCCAGGCCATCATCGAATTTGACCTCCAGGGAACCATCCTGAACGCGAATGCCAATTTCCTTAAGGTACTTGGCTACACGCTCGAGGAAATTCGCGGCAAACATCATTCAATATTCGTTGAGACAGCCGTCAAGGACAGCCCCGAGTACCAGGCCTTCTGGGATAAGCTGCGCGCAGGACAGTTTGAGGCGGGACAATTCAAGCGCATCGCGAAAGGTGGCCGCGAGGTATGGATCGAGGCGTCCTACAACCCCCTCATAGATGGACATGGCAAGCCATACCGTGTGGTCAAGTTCGCGACCGATATCACGCGACGAAGCTGTGAGGACGCCGAACGTGCAGGAGAACTAGCTGCAATCCGCCGGTCACAGGCTGTGATCTCATTCACCGTTGATGGCCGGATCCTGGATGCGAACGACAATTTCCTGCGTGCTGTTGGCTACAGCCTCCCGGAAATTCAGGGTAAGCACCACTGGATCTTCATCGATGCTGCAACGAAGGCAGGCAGGGATTACGCCCGCTTTTGGGATAGCTTGCGCCAGGGTGAATACCAAACCGGACAGTATCGGCGGCTCGGTCGTGACCAGAAGGAGGTTTGGCTCCAGGCATCCTACAACCCCATTCTCGATCCATCGGGACGGGTGGTGAAGGTCGTCAAGTTTGCCACCGACATCACAGAGCAAATGCAGATGCTCCGTCGGCTTCGCACGATGATCGATACGAATTTCCGGGAGATTGATCAGGCGATAGCTCGAACTCATGAGCAGTCGGCTCAAGCCATCGAAGGTGCCGGCCTGACGCGTGACAATGTTCAGGGTATGGCTGCGGCCACGGAAGAGCTGGCCGCGTCCATCTCGGAAATCTCGCAAATGATGGCGAAGTCGCGATCAGCGACCGAGAGCGCATTCTCTCAAACCGACGCGGCAGGCACACACGCCAGCCGTCTCTCGGAAGCCACCGTGGCTATGGGTGGCATCGTTGGCTTGATCAATAATATTGCTGGCCAAATCAACCTGCTGGCGCTCAATGCGACGATTGAATCCGCGCGCGCGGGGGAAGCTGGCAAGGGCTTTGCCGTTGTTGCCCAAGAGGTGAAAAACCTCGCAAATCAGGCAGCAAAGGCCACCGAACAGATCGGGTCTGAGATTAATGGCGTGCAGGCCATTGCGGACGATGTTCTGCAATCTCTCCAGGCCATCCGCTCTTCCATCGAGGTACTGCGGGATAGCGTTGTGGCAACAGCCGCGTCCATCGAGGAGCAAAGTACCGTCACGCACGACATGTCGTCCACGATGCAAGCTGCTGCCCGCTCGAGCGCTGCAATCACCGAAAACATGACCGGAATCTCGTCGGCCGTCACGCAGGTCTCAACGGCGGTTGCGGCGACGCGCGAAGCAGCTGTCGTCCTGGCGCGCTAGGGTCGCAAGACGCTCCCTGATAGTCATCTCTTGGCGATGCATGCATTCGCCAATCGGATCTGAAGCAGCCAAAAGTGGCATTAACGGCTATTTCACAGGTAATCGCGACAGATTGATGCCTGCCGCACGATGGAACAAGACCCATGGCAAGGCTCTCGTCACAGGTCTGCACGCATTTCGGAGCTGACCCGGTGTCTATGGCTCCAAGTGAGCAAGACTGGAGCAAATTGGTCGCTCTGGCGCCGACAGGCATGGCGGTCGTGGATGACGCTGGGCGTCTGTTGGCGATCAATGACATTGCGCTATGGCTTCTGGGCCATGATGACTTAGATCGACCAGCCCACCTCGATCTTGGCGCTGCCTGGCGCACCCGTGACGCCCCGTTCCAATCGTTCTGGGGCAGGTTTGGGGCTCGGACGCACGATACGCTGGGTGCCAAGGCTGTAGTCAGTTTGGATGGGCCAGACGGGGCCTGTCGCTGGCTTTCTGTCGCTGTCCTCCCGATCGCGGGTGCGTCCAATGACCGTTTCGTGGTCAGTATCGACGATGTGACGGAGATCGGTGCCACAGCAGATAAGAACGAAGCTGCCCGACGCGATGCGGAGCAGGCGCTCGAGCAGGCGAATGCCTTTCAGAGCGCGCTCAACAGCGCTGCTCTTATTGCGATGATCGATCGGCGCGGTCGGTTCGTCGAGGCGAATAGTCCGTTCTGCCGACTTTCAGGCTTTGAGCGCGAGGAACTGATTGGACGGCACTATCTGTCCCTCCAGGCGAGTGACATGCCTCAAACGTTGGCGCGGCACGTTCTCAGAACCTTACGGCGTCAGTCGGTCTGGCGCGGGGAGCTGTGCGAAGTATCAAAAGGTGGCCAGCGCTACTGGGCTGACACTTCGGTTTCCCCCCTGCACGGCCCGTCGGGACGCATTGATCGCTTTCTGATCGTCCGGACAGACATTACTGCGGGTCGCCGGGCCGAAATGCTGCTCGCTGAGGCCATCGATGCCGTCCCTGATGGCTTCGTCATTTTTGACGAAGAGGACAAACTCGCCGTCTGCAATGCAGCCTACCGTAACGGGTATCCGGAAACGGCTCCCATTGTTGCTCCCGGCGTGAGCTTTGAGGAAATCATCCGGTTCGGGCTGGAACGTGGTCAGTACCCCACGGCCGGAACGTCTGCCTCATCTCAGGCCGATTGGCTCAACGATCGCCTCAGAAGCCATCAGGCGGACGCCAATGAGCTTCTTCAGCAGCTCCCAAACGGTCGATGGATGCAGGTTCGTGAGCGACGGACCAAGTCCGGCCATTCGGTTGGCTTTCGGACCGACGTCACTGATATTGTTCAACAGAGAGAGCTGCTGAAGACCATTATCGATAGCTTCCCGGGTGGAATTTCCTACATCGACGCCAACATGCGGCTGCGACATCATAATGCGCAGTTTCGAGAGATCCTTGAGCTTCCCGAGGATCTGATCGACCCTTCTGTCACAACACTGCAAGACATAATCTCCTACAACGCCTACCGAGGTGAATACGGTCCGGGCGATCCAGAGCAGCAGGTAGCGGAACGGCTCGAGCTCGCAACGCGGAATGTGCCGCATCAATTCGAGCGGGTGCGGCCCGATGGGCGTGTCATTGCGGTTCAGGGCGTTCCAGTCAGTGGCGGCGGGTTCGTTACCAGTTATATAGACGTAACTGAGCGGAAGTCGCTTTACGACAAGGCTCTCCGGGCGAGTCAGGAGGCGTCGGAGAAGGCACAGCAATTGTCGTTGACGCTTGAGCATATGGCTCAAGGCTTGGTCATGTTTGGCGCTGACGAACGGCTGTCGATCTTCAATCAGAGGTATGTTCAGCTGTTTGAGCTCGATCCTGGGCAGGTCGTCAAAGGCATGTCAGCGTTCGAACTCCTGCAACTCAGAGGCGATGCTGGCACGTTTTCAGGCGAGCCAGTGGAGCGGCTCATCGCCTTGAAGCGCGATCTTGCTGACGGTGAAGAGTTCCGCACGACGCTCAAGACGCGCTCGGGCCGATTGATCCAGTCTGTCACGTCACCCATCCCGGGCGGTGGGTGGGTAACGACCCACGAGGACGTCACGGATCGAGCTGCAGCTCTCGAGCGCATCCATCACGCGGCTCATCACGATGCTCTAACCGGGCTCAACAATCGAGCTGCGCTCAAGTCCTATGTGGGCGAAGCGCTTCTCAGCGGCCAGAGCTTTAGTATTCTCATGATCGACCTCGACAGGTTCAAGGCGGTCAATGACACCTACGGCCACGCTGTCGGTGACGAGATCCTGCGTCAGGTCGCCGAGCGGATGCGTCGCTGCGTCCTTGATGAGGATATCGTGGCTCGGCTCGGCGGCGACGAGTTTGCGATTATCCATCGCAGTTTGCCGCAAGTCCCGATGGCGACGATCGCCATCGGTCATCGACTGCTCGAAGCAGTATCTGAACCCTGCATGGTCGAGGATCGCCAGCTCCTCGTTGGGGCCAGCATCGGGATCGCCATGGCGCCAACCCACGGAGCCAGCGCAGATGAATTGATGAGAAACGCAGATGCAGCGCTCTACAAGGCTAAGGCGGACGGCCGAAACGGAGTGCGCGTCTATGACAGCGAACTCGATGCGATCGTGCGGTCAAGGCGGGCACTCGAGGCTGATATCCGCCTCGCCCATTTGCGGCGGGAATTCCGGCTCCATTACCAACCCGTGGTCGATTTGCGCAGCGGAGAGGTGACTGGAGTCGAGGCTCTACTTCGGTGGCAGCACCCGGAACGAGGGCTCATTTCACCTGCGGCCTTTGTTCCGTTGCTGGAAGAGACCGGTCTCATCAACCCGGTCGGCGATTGGGTCATTGAACAGGCCTGTCGCGATGCGCAGGAGATGCCTCCGCACGTCCGCGTCGCGGTCAATGTATCGCCCGTCCAACTGCGAAACCGAAGCATGTGCGCCATTGTCGAACCGCTGCTCTTGGCCACGGGGCTTGACCCAGCCCGGCTCGAACTGGAAGTGACCGAGAGCATTCTCATCGACCGTGATGAGGTCTTGCTCGATGATCTCCAACGGCTGCGCAAGCTGGGCGTTCATATCGTGCTCGACGACTTCGGGACGGGTTACTCGTCGCTCAGCTACATTCGGACGTTTCCGTTCGACAAGCTGAAGATCGACAAGGTCTTCATCGATGACCTTAGCCGCAGCGCTGATGCGCACGCTGTCGTTTGCGCGGTCATCGGACTCACTAAAAGCCTTGGAATTTCGTCGACTGCTGAGGGTATCGAGCAATCGGATCAAGCCCAGCTCCTTGCGAGCGCAGGCTGCTCCTTCGGTCAAGGTTACTTGTTTGGCCGTCCCGTCCCCGCGGATCAACTCGTTTTCGAAAGACGACGGATTGGGGAGGTACTCGAAACGCCACGTCGCAAGGCCGGATAGCTGGTTTCGTTTGACCTCAAGCGTGCGAACCTGAGAAAGAACAATGCTTTACAGATGCATCTATGCCAGCAAGCTGTCTGACGCCGTTGATAGCCACGCGACATTTGACGCGCTGACGCAAATCGAAGATCAATCGGCCCGCAACAACGCGCGGCTAAAACTGACCGGGATCCTGCTGTCCGTGGACAGGCATTTCCTGCAGGTATTGGAGGGCAGCAATCGTTCGATTAGCGGCTTGCTCGGGAAGCTGTTCGCAGACCAGCGGCACTGCGACATCCTGTTGGTCGAGCTGGTTCCGGTTGATCGGCGGCTATTTCCCGAGTGGACCATGAAGTGGGCTCCGCTGAAGCGCAGGCCCGATTTTGTCGCGTCCGGCTGGACACCAGAGAATCTCAAGGCTCCCGCGATCCTCAGCCTCGCCAAATCCATCCGCGCTGGCATCAACCCATCCTTTCGGATGCGCGCTGCCAATGATGCGACAGATGAGATTTACCGTATGCATCCGGCGAAGGCCGCCTTGCGCGGAGTGACGCAAATCGTTGAGCACTGTGAGTATGGACAGCCATACTGACAGTGTCTTGAGCCGCCTCGACATGGTGGAGACTGGGCGCCGTCGCCG
>NZ_PZZL01000035.1 GCF_003046185.1 Phreatobacter oligotrophus | reverse complement strand
AATGATCTGGTCTTCCGTGAACCGGCTCTTCTTCATCTCCGTCTCCTTTCGACGGAGTCCAGTTCAAACCGAGGGCTTCGACGGGGGCAACGTCAGAGGGCTTCGACGGGGGCAACGTCAAACGTCATCAGCATAAAAGGCGCCTCAAATGTCACAGATTCACGGTACTGGGGGCCCCTCTGGTGAGAGATGGGTAGCGGCACATGCATAACGCCAAGAGAGTGCCAATCAGCCTAGTAGCGCGAATGTATGCGCATCCCGAGAACATGGACAGGGCCGGCGCGATCTCGATTGTAACCGGGATTGTGGATCAACTGGTAATTAGCCGCTATGAATAAGTTTTCTCGGAATACGGGCAACTCGTAGTACGTTTCCAGCAGTCTCTCTGAGCCGTAGCGGAGCGCCCCGTCGCCGACGATGACCCCCGTTCCTCCAGCAACCAAAAAGTCTTTATGGAAGCGCGATAGGTCGTTCTGCGCCACCGCAATTCCAGCTGAGTGGCCCGGCCTATTCCATAGGTCGCCCTTGAAGGAGAGTCCGAAAGACACAGAGCGATCGATCTGTGTAAACGCGATTGTCTCAGTCCGGCCATCACTCCAGTTCGCCCTCAAAAATGCGCCGATGTTGTCCGCAATTTCCTGATCCAAAAGAACACCGTATCCCCACTTACGATTTCCATAACGCCGGGTCATTGCCATTCCCGAGTCTGGATCGAGAACCCCGAGCCCGCTGATGCTGATCGCTTGAGTGTATTTGCCCATGTTCCCAAGCGAATAGAAGGCGAAGGGCTTAATGACCCCCGGACGACCAAACCAATTGTGTTGGTAGGCAATTTCAACAATATGGTTGAGATTGTTAAGCCGCATAGGCAGTTGCCCGCCGTTCGGCTGTGATGGCAAGAGCAGGGCACCGTAGCGGATGGCCAACGTGGGATTGGGGATGATCTCAACAGCCACCCCCTGGGTGTAGCCTCTAACGTCAGCCGCAAAGTCCCAAGCTGCGGACGACCAGATCGACCAGTTCCAGAACTGACGGCGTGTATCACCTGCATATGAACTCGTCTGGAAGATATCTAAAGCTGCGAACTTGCCGACGGTCATCACAACCCGCCCCGTCGGCACGTAGCTGGCAATTTGGTTGAAGTCGCCTGCACGCCACTCCGTTTCCGAACCGAGCGCGAAGGTCTGTCTCCAGAAGGCACGGGCGACCGATAGGACGCCGACCCGGTTGCCGGCCTTCTGTGCATCCCCGTTTGTGAAGCCAGCGATGCCGAGGGTCTCGCCCAAACCGAAGCCTTGGAAATATTCGGGATTGAAATAAAATTCGCCCCCTGTCCAAGGCAGGCGAACTCCAAGAAAAGCGGTGATGCTAGTCGTCTGGCGAACTTGCCCACCTGCCGGGAGGCTGTTCTGGCCGCTATAGGCCGCCCTGAAGCTGGGGTAACCCTGGATGAACTCAGTCAGTTGGGCGTTGAGTCTGATGTCTTCAGGCATCTGATCGCCCAATGGCCGAGACCAGCCTTGAGCCAAGACGGCTGAGGACAGGGCAATGATTGGCCCGAGCAGAAGGGCGGACGCGGCAAGGCCATGGCGAAATGGTGCGAACATAGCTCACCTCGTAATCGCCACCGCGGCGATGCCGTGAGCTTCACCAAGCTACGCGGGTCGCTGGGACGGCCATGTCGATCGACTGCTGCCATCGTTAGGCATTTCAAGCCTCGTAGTTCCAAGCTTCAGAAGACAGCCGAATGACGGTCCAGTGCATCGCTTGCATAATGATGTCAACCGGTGAACCGCCCTGGTTTTGCCGGAGGCCGCTTGTCTTAAGTTATGCGGCCATCGCTGTCTCTGCCAACGAGGCGTAGGAGCGTTCCTCGGCTTAGGCGGGCGGGATGTCACCGATGGGCTCAAGGAGGCAGCGGTTGTTGAACCAGTCGACCCAGGTCAGCGTCGCGAACTCGACCGCCTCGAAGCTCCGCCAAGGCCCGCGGCGATGGATGAGTTCGGCTTTGTAGAGCCCATTGATGGTCTCTGCGAGGGCATTGTCGTAGCTCTCGCCGACACTGCCAACGGAGGGTTCAATGCCAGCCTCTGCCAGGCGCTCGGTGTAGCGGATGCTGACGTATTGCGATCCGCGATCCAAATGATGCACAAGCCCAGCTTTGCTGGCTGGCCTTCGCTCATGGAGGGCCTGCTCGAGCGCGTCCAGGACGAAGCTGGCATGGGCAGTCCGGCTGACCCGCCATCCCACGATGCGCCACGCGTAGGCGTCGATGACGAAGGCTACATAGACGAACCCAGACCACGTCGAGACGTCGGTGAAGTCCGAGAGCCACAGACGATCCGGCGCTTGGGCATGGAACACTCGGTTGACGTGATCGAGCGGACAAGGGGCGGCCTTGTCCTGGATTGTCGTTCGAGCCGGCTTGCCGCGGATGATGCCTTGGAGACCCAGTAGTAGCTTCGGCTAGGCTAAGGACTCATTGGTCAGAGCCAGAATGCGACGGCAGCCGCGATGCAGATGGCCGACAAGAAGGCGTGGGCGCATCGATCGTAGCGGGTGGCGAGGCGCCGCCAGTCCTTGAGCCTGCCGAACATGTTGTCGATCCTGTGGCGCTGTCTGTAGAGCGCCTTGTCGTGCGGGATCGCGACCTTTCGGCTTCTGGACGATGGAATGCAGGCGCCGATGCCCTTTTCCGCGAGCGCGGCGCGGAACCAGCCGGAATCATATCCCCTGTCGCCGAGGAGCGCCTCGGCTGGCGGAAGCGCGGCCAACATGAGCTTCGCGCTCCGGTGGTCGCTCGTCAGGTCCTCGGTGAGCAGCATCACAAGTGGGTGCCCCATCTGGTCGCATATGGCGTGGAGCTTGGAGTTCAGCCCTCCCTTGGTCCGGCCGATACAGCGGGAAAGAGCCCCTTTTTGAGCAGGCTCGCCGCCGTCCGGTGCGCTTTGAGGTGCGTCGCGTCGATCATGATCCGCTCGGGCTTCGGCCCTTCTCCAGCCAGCCCCGCGAAGATGCTGTCGAACACCCCCCATGCGGCTCCAGCGGATGAAGCGGTTGTAGAGCGTCTTGTTCGGGCCGTAGCCTTTCGGCGCGTCCTTCCACTGCAAGCCGTGCTTGATCACGTACACGATCCCGCTGACCACACGTCGGTCATCGACCCGGGGCACGCCGTGGGTCAGAGGAAAAAACGGAGTGATCCGAGCTATTTGGCGCTCGTTCAGCAGGACTAGTTCGCTCACCAAAGCCTCCCCGAAAGGGACTCTGACTCACATTCGCGAGCGAATTAACAGGTACTGAGCCTAGCGGTCAGAAGATTCCAGGAAATCATCGAGGATGACGCTCATGAGCTCCGGCCGCGACCGGACCGAGGCCTTTCGAAAAATCGTCGACGATTGCGCTTTCACCGTGCCAATGGCCGTTTTCCTCGCCTCTGCGATTTCTGCAAGCGGCAGGCCCTTGAGAAGCAGAATTGCCACATCTCGTTCAGCCGCAGTCAACGACCAGGCTTTGCACTTGCCCTCGAAAATCTCTCGGAAGTCCTGTCGAATGGACTCAAGCTTGGACCTGCTGGCGTCAATCTGTCGACGTGCCTGCTGCAGTCGCCTAACGACGTTCAGAAATGCATAGACGAGACATAGAACGGCAATGATTTCAAGCGTAAAATGCGTCGTATCATAACTCGTGAATATGAATTCACCCTGCGATATCCTAATTATATCGAGCGCAATGTCGATTGTAAAAAACGCGACGCACGTAACCATGCACATAGCGCCAATGTAATTAGCCTGTTGAGAATCGAATATTCCCCGTAATAGTCTTATGATATTGTGCATGGGAGCGGATATCTGGGCGCTGTTACGGTTTTCGCTCATCGCGCGTACTTTCAAGAGCCAGATGTCAGAGCTGTAAACGAATGCGGTTGGCTAAAGGCGTATCGTGGCCGACAAAACCAACTCGCCTCTTATCGAGGCGTCGTCTTGCCGCCGAAGGTTGCATAAGACCTTTCGCTCACACCAGTTCACAATCAACATTAGAAAACGCCTACCCATTGACGCGCTTCCCCTTGCCGCCCGCGATCAACTGGCATGCCCTAGCCTGCCTGTTCGCATTCAAGTGCGTGATAGCCCGCGCCGCAGTGCGGTTAAAGAAGGACTGCCATTGCCCGATTTCCCAGGTTGGGATGAAGAGCCGATATTGGTGAACGGCGAGGCTTGCCGTTGACTGGTTGGTGGGACGGCGATGAAAGAGCTCGGCGAAGCGAAACCACGGCGGCTTGATCATTGTCGGGCAAGCGACGACTTTAATGGTCGCGCTGGGCACCAATCAGATAAAGAAGCGTGGCTATTGCGATGCCTGCCAGTGCCCCGAGCAGCATCGGTTGCAAGGGAAAAAACGCCTCTCGCGACACCAAGTGAGCGTCGAGCAGTAGTGCCGAAAACGCACCGACGCCCGCGCCGCCAATAACGATCCCTGCAACTAGAAGACCTTCAGTTCGCCGATCCATACTTTGCCAGCCTTTGATCGATGGTCTCTTCGGCTCACACAGCGCGCCCGATAAGGGCACCAACGATACCTGTTGTCGCCATCGCCAATGCGCCCCAGAACACGACGCGCGCTGTCGGCTTTAGCAAGTCTGCTCCGCCTGCCTTTGCGCTTGCTACACCTAGCAGCCCGAGGAATAGAAGCGAGCCAGCGGGGATGGCGCTCGAGGCCCATTGTGTTGGAGCGACAAGAGCGACCAGCAGAGGCAAAACAGCGCCCACCGAGAAGGTTGCTGCAGAAGTGAGCGCCGCCTGGACAGGTCGCGCCGTTGCGGTATCTGTGATCCCGAGTTCATCGCGAGCGTGCGCGCCCAGCGCATCCTTAGCCATAAGCTGTACGGCCACAGTTCGTGCCAGCGCCGGTTCCACGCCGCGGGCCTCGTAAATCTTCGCGAGTTCGTTCAGCTCGAGTTCCGGCTGAACGTCCAGCTCCCGCTGCTCGCGTTCTAGATCGGCCTTCTCGGTGTCGGACTGGGAGCTGACGGAAACGTATTCACCGGCAGCCATCGACATAGCGCCGGCTACCAGGCCAGCAACACCCGCCACAATAACCTCTTCCGATGAAGCCGATGCGCTTGCCACTCCGACCATCAGGCTTGCTGTTGAGATGATCCCGTCGTTGGCTCCAAGTACGGCGGCGCGCAGCCAACCTATGCGCTCCACCAGATGACGCTCTGAATGGCTCAACATGCGACCTCCTCGGTGGTTCAGGCTTTTTGACCATCGCAGCTTGCTCGCAAGCACACCACCCGAAGGATGAAGTTATGCAAGAGCGCCGCTCCGGCATGAAGCACCATATGGCCACCAGGTGCGTCTGCCGTCACTTCGTGAACCCCCTTGAGCGGAATGCCGATCGACCTGTTCGGAGAAAGCAGTGGGGGCGATTCCAGGAGGTCCAAGAACGATACCGTGCCGCCCTTCGCGCGCACATGTCTCAGACCGGTGATCGGAACGCCGAACATGGCTCCGTGGAGCACAAATTGAACGGGCCGCGCGACTGTGATCGTCGTGTTCTCCGCCCTATGAGTGGCGCCACTCATCCGCCATACTATCCGCAATAGCGCTAAAGCGATCAGGCAGTTTCCAAGAGGCGAATGGGTCACCAGGAGCCACTCACGTTTGAGCCCACGAGGCCCAAGCTCCCTCAGCAGACCAAGCAAGTAGGTGCCGGCAATTGCGCCAGCGAAAGCCCAATGAATGATTATGGAGAACCCGTCGAAGCGGTGCGGCCAAACGTGGCTGGCTGAGAACGGTTGGGTAGGGTTCATCCTTTCCCTCTTGTGCTCGCGGGCCGCGATCGGAGAGTCGGCTCGTATCGATTAGAATATTTCTAAAAAATGCGCTAGTGGCCAGAACTGCAGCGCGATTTGACAGGATTGCCTGGGGCGGCTGAATAATCTTCGTGGCTCTAAAAAGTGCCCGAAGCCCTTGCCGGAGACTGACCGGCTCTGGATGCGGACCACCACGCCTGAATGGGCGTGGCGGGCGAGGGACGATCGTGGTCCCACGGAAGCGCCGGGTTAGAAGCCCGGCCTCGAAGGGCCTGATGTTGGCACGGAACAGGAGCGACGTAGGCGTGCGCGCCATGGCGCACATGTCCATCGGTAAGCAATTGCAGGCCATCTGCGCGCTCGGGCCGCTACTGGTCGGAACGCTCGTGGTGGACTGGGCCTCGCTTGGCACGCTGATGGGCGCCTATTCGCTGGCCGTTATCGTCATGGCCTTGCCAGTGGGCATCCGGCTCGCGCGCTTCTGCGTCCGCGCGGTGCTGCTGGCGGGCGTCGGTCGCATGGGGTCTGGGCGGCATCCTGCGCTCCATGACGCCAGATCTCAGCGCGGCACTAGTCGGCCAGATCGTCTCCGGCGTGGGTGGGGCGCTGATCGCCATCACCGGCACTAAGATGGTGCTGGACCGGTTCAGAGGGCCAACGGCCTCCATGGCCATGGGGCTGATGCTGATGGCCTAGCCTTTCGGGATCGGTCTCGCCATGCTATAGGCGCCGCCCTTCGGCCTCGACTGGCGCGCAGGTCTCTTGGCCTCGATGCTGTTCTGCTGCCTCGCTGTCAATGCCCAGCGGACCTTTCCCATTTATGGCCATCCGGTTTTCTCTAGCCGGCCGAGTTGGGGATGGGTCGGTGGCTAGCCGAAGTCGTAATCTGAGATGGGTGTTCCCCGCTGTCGGCCCCGACGTTCGGTGGCCGGCCGCGGTGTAACTGCGGGTTTCGAGCGGACGTGCGAGGGGACGAGGTTTGAGTGCTGGCGAAGTCGGTAGGTTGAGCCTTCGGTCTCGATCACGATCGCGTGGCGGAGGGGTCGGGCGAGACCAGCCCGCTAGCATCCGTCATTGGCTTCTCCATCCTGCCGCTGCAAAAGTTCAGAGGCGCACTGGCGGAACGCTCGGGCCGGCAGAAGCTAGTGACGATCCTCTACGCCGCTGGCATGGTCCTGTTCCTTCGCGGCGTGTCGACCGACGGGCTGGCCTCGTTGCTCCTGCCATTGTTCGGGCTCCTCATCGCAGAGTCCTCCAGCTTCGTCATCGCCTTCGTCGGCAAGATCGTGTCGCTTCAGACCCGGGCCTTCGGCGTCCCCCGTGCTCAATTCGCTCTTCTACCTCGACCTCGCCGCCCTGCCGCTCGTTGCGGGACTTGCCCGAACCGTATCGGTTCGGCAGCGACCTCCCTGCAGGCGGTGGCCGTTCTCACCTTGTCCATAGTGGACCTTCTCGTTTACGCGGCGAGCAAACGCGAAATGGCGGGCTGAGACCAGGCGGCAGGAGAGGCCTCAGCCACGTGTCAGGGCCGTCTTCGCAAAGTCCGTCACGTGGATGAAAGAGCCCCTCCGCTTTCGTGGTGCGAGGGCACCGTGTCCGGATCGTTTGAGGTTGGTTACCTGTTTTCCCCGGAAACACGATTATTCTCAACAAACGCCCGAAACTTTGCAGCTGCTTCGCCATCAAGCTGGAGAGGCATAACCAGACGCAATTCCGTCGCGAGGCGCTCCTGCGGGCAGAAGGGCAAATATACAACACCGGGATGGGCGATCATGCGGAGCGTCTGCGGTAGCAGGACCACACCAAGCCCAAGGCCTACCATGGCGACGGCGGCGCTGAGCCGCGGAGCCTCGACACCGAAGCGCGGCGAAAAGCCAGCACGGTGGCAGGCGGCGATTGTGGCCGCGAAGAGCCCGAAACCGTCGCGTCGGCTGTAGACGATGAAGGTCATATCGGTGAGGGCAGAGATACGGATCGGTTCAGTGCCGAGGCGTTGTGCAACGGCTTGCGGAACCGCCACCACGAGCGGCTCCCGCATCATGTCGTAGCTCCTGAGGCCGTCGGCCGGGGGCGTCCATAGGAAAGCCGCATCGACTTTTCCACTCCGCAGAGCGTCCACGAGCTGTGCGCTCTGGCCCTCCTGCAGGGTGAGCGCCACATCCGGGTAGCGTGCATGAAACCGCCCCACCTGTTCTTGAAGCGTCGCGTGCAGGGCGCTGGTCGCAGTGACGCCGATCGCGAGCCGGCCGCGCTCTCCCCGTGCAGTCTGGCGGGTTGTTTCGGAAATCCGCTCCGTCTCCTGGAGGAGCCGCAAGGCGCCATCGCGGAATATGCACCCAGCTTCAGTCAGCTCTACGCCACGCGGGCGCCTCACCAACAGCTTTGAGCAGATACGTGTCTCGAGCTTGTGCAGCGCGCGGCTGAGTGGCGGTTGCTCGATGCCCAGTCGCGTGGCGGCGCGCGAGACCGGCCCTTCCTCCGCAACGGCGAGGAACTTCCGAAGAAGGTGATGGTCCAGCTAGTCCATACCCGATCCGGTATCGATGTCGCCGAAATCCATCATGGACCGCCGGATCGCAAAATCACAACATCCGGATGTGAACAGATAGAGCCGCGCGACGCGGCCAAGCGGAGGATCATCTCGTGAAGCCCGCAGCCCTGATCGCTTGTCTCTTGAGCGGCCTCATCAGCCCTGCCCTCGCAGATGCCGCATCTCAATTTCCACAGCGCGCTATCACACTCGTGGTGCCCTATGCGGCCGGGGGGACCAACGACACGCTTTCCCGGATCATTGGCGAGCATCTCGCGAAGACGCTCGGCCGAGCCGTGCTCATCGAGAACGATGCTGGCGCAGCAGGTACCCTCGCAGCTAGGCGCTTGGCGCGCGCGGTACCGGACGGACATACGCTGATCATGGGCAACATGGGCACGCACGCGGTCGCCGTTTCACAGTATAGAAGCCTCGGCTATCGGCCGTTGACCGACTTCACGCCCATAGGCCTCGTCGCCTCCGTTCCGGCTGTGGTCGTCGCCCGCCGTGATTTCCCCGGGACTACGTTGGTAGACCTGCAAGCCGCTTTGCGCGCCAAGCCCGAGGGCTTGGCGGAGGCTCATATCGGCGTCGGCTCACCCACCCATACCTTCTGCACGCTGTTGCACGACCTCATGGGCACGCGCGCGGTGCGGGTTGCCTATCGCGGCGGATCGCAGGCTATGAGCGACCTTGTCGGCGGCCATGCGGATTTCAGCTGCATCTCGCTAAGCGGTGCGATTTCTCAGATCAATTCCGGAAGCCTGAAGGCTCTTGCCGTCGCCACGCGCGAGCGTGTCGGGATCATCCCCGCCGTGCCAACTGCTGCCGAAAGCGGCCTGCCAGGATTCGAGGTTTCAACCTGGAACGGGCTATTTGCGCCACGGGACCTGCCGCCGGCCATCCGCGACAAGCTCGCGGTTGCCATCGACCACGCGTTGGCGGACCCAGGGGTTCAGGCTCGACTGATCGAGCTTGGCTTCTTCCTGCCTAAGCCGGCAGAACGTGGTGGCGAGGTCCTAGGCGAGCTGGTTGCGCAGGAAATCCCACGTTGGGCCGCGGTCCTAAAGACGGCTGGGATAGCGCCCGAATAGCACAGTGCCCGCAATGAGCGACCTGCTCCTTGCTTATTCGAGAGATTGACAGGATCGCTCAGGCCCCACGAGGATCTCCGCCTGCGATGCGATATCGCCTCAATCGAGGTAAATCGTAATCATCCGGCGTAGGCCGCGGCAGGCCTATTTTGGCCTGCTGCGATGGATTTCGATGAGGTTGAGCAGGCTTTCGACGCCGTATTCGGTGAA
>NZ_PZZL01000034.1 GCF_003046185.1 Phreatobacter oligotrophus | reverse complement strand
GCTTCATCCCCATCGAGCGCGAATTGGGATAACCCACTCATATCCATGACGCGCTCAACGCCCGGGCGTCGTGGCAGCTTCCGCAGCGGGTCTCCGGCCGAAAGGGAAGCGCCGATGAACCTTCCAGCCCAAGGCGAAGCTACTGTGCCATTCGTCCTCGAAGGCCGCGTTCTAACAGCAGCGCGAAAAACAGCGACCACAAGCACCAGTGCAGGACATAATGCCAATCCGCCCTGTCTTGCGCAAATCCATCGAAGTACGCGGAGCGAAAAATATCAATTATATGGATGATGGGATTTATATAGAGGATATGCAAAAACAATGTAGGCCAGTTATTTGGTACAAAAAATATGCCAGACGCTGTCCAAAGAGCCATAATGAAGAGCATGGAGACAATATTCCATGCAGGAGAAATTTTAGAAAGCCCGGCAAATATAATGCCAAAAGCAAGTCCCAGACAAAAGCTGGCGGCTAAAGCGTAGAATGCATAAAGAGGAAATTCCGGTATAAAGGATAATCCCGCAAACGATAGAGCCGTCGCGATGATAGCAAAGACGATGGCAACGCTAAAAATCTCGACTATCGCTCTTGCGAAGATAATATCCATTACACGGACCGCCGGAAAACTTAGAAGCGGAGTGTTCTGCACCAAACCAAGAACGATAAATCGCAAAGTATACGAGAAGGCCATAAACGGAACGATGCCAGTCGAATACCACACGGCGGCACTTTCACCGTATGGCTGCAAGCGGCCAAATACACCATGCACCGTCAACAGAACAACGATGTGGCTCAATGGCCATCCAATCGAGAGCAAATAGCCCCACGCAGAGCCCAGAAATCGCGACTTCAAATCCCGCAAAATAAGTGCTTGGAGGACATGAATATAATTTCGCACGGCAATCGTAGCGCTCATGACTCAATTATATCCTATGGTCATCCACGGTCGCTAACAAAAGGGTAAGGATTCCCCAGCTAATTAGTACCAACGAGCAGTACATTGCGAGGAGCTGCCACCGCTGAGGGTATTCGGATTCCTGCGGCACGAAGGGCGCCACGAAGGTTGTTACATAGATATTCTGTCTGCTAGCCCGTTGTGCGGCCCTCTGTAATGCTTCCTGAGCCAAAGCCAGCAGCTTCTGCGATAGAATCCGCTGCATCTCCAAGCGCTCATAGTCGACAAGGGCTGCTGCGATCGAGCGGCCCTCGGTAGATTGGCCGGTAAGCGAATTCTTCAATCGATCAACCTGTTGTTGAACCGAGTCGATACTGGTGCGCAGCACCCTTTGACCAGCGGTGTTGTCGGGCGATACACGCTGGAGGACATAGAGCTCGTTTTCCAGTTTGATTTTTTCCCCGAGCAGCTGCAGCAGAAGCGTGTTCGTCATCGTCGCCGAACTGACGGGATCAAGAACACCGGCGCGTTCACGAAAACGCTGAAGGTCGTTCAATGCTTGCTGAGCCACCCCCACTGCACGGGTTACTTCGTTTTCGGCTTTGCTCACCATATCGCGCCGTGCCCGCACCGAGATATCGTTGGCGAGGTTTTCGCTCGCCCAGATTATCGCATTGAGAATTTTCACAGCGTCGTCGGGAGTGAACGCCCGGACGCGAACCGTCACGATACCGGAGGGACCGTCGACAGCCGCAGACACTCGCTTGTTCCAGTACTCGAGAACCTGCTCCTTGGTAGCGCTGGCCGGGAGGCGCTCCCAAAAGTCAGCTGCTGGGTGCTGGTAGGCGGCCTTCACGTCGACCCGCGCAGAGATATCCTCGATGACTTTGTAGCTCTTTATATAAGCAACGATTATGTAGGCATCCTGTCCAACGACCATTGGCATGGTTTGGCTTCGCTGCGACGAGCCTGCCGTGGGCAGATCGACAGGCTGTTCGAAAGCAGCGCCTCGGACGGCGAACTTGCTGACCGCAATGAACTGGTCTGATGCCACAAAAAGGAAATAGCCGAGAAATGCGAGCCATGGCAGCAGCACGCCACCCAGAAACGTTATCGCATGGATCGATATGCGCCTGCGCTTGGTCCCCTCCGCCTCGACCAACCCTGGACCGGCCTGCTGCACGTGCTGCCTTTGAAGCCAGCCAAACAGACGCCGCTTCACAGGCACCCTCTGGCGCGCGTCGGGGGCGACGGTCGCGTCGATAGTAAGAGGAGCCTGACGCTTTGTCCCTGTGGCTGTCATAGCGCTCATTTCGTTTGAGGGCGGATCATGCTTTGGGCCTATCATGGGCCGAAAATGAGGCCAAGACGCAAACTCGGGGACTGGCCGAAGCTTTTGGTCAGTGCAAAGCCTGGGTGGCGCAATTCCCTAGCATTCGCTTGCGCGCCTCCCAAATCCTCTGCGGTCGCAACGCCCGACGGTGGGGCTGCTTCTCCTAGGCACTGAGGGTGTAACAGTGTTGACAGGTCTTGGCCGCACAGCGAGCGCTGGTATTGTCCAACACAGCGCGGATCATTTTTGGACAGGATCCGAACTGCGGCAATGGATGGAAGGCGCGATGGGACCGTCGGCGCGAGTCCAGCCAGCATTGCTCAGGTGCCGGTCTACAGCACCTCCCCACCCGCACCATAACGGATCGGGAGAGCAGTTTTTATAGAGGGGGGTGCATTGCTAAGCGGCCTTCTCGAAGGCGGCCTTGACCGCATCATAGAGTTCGAGGTCCCTTGCCAGAAGACGTTCCGCTCGTCCGCTAGATCGAAGAAGCGCAGCGAGCTCAAGTAGCCCGCCAAATCTCGAGGGCAATGGAATGATCCCGGTTCGCAACCCCAGCAGTTCGGCGATCGTGTCCGCGTAAAGTTCCTCGCGCTCCGCGATTCCAACCACGGCACAACCGGCTAGGAAATCCAGACTCTTTGCCAGGCAGCCGGTCCGAGGCATTTCGAGCGGGGATGAGCACGTCAAAATGCGTGTGGTGGGGTCGGCTAATGCCACCGCAACGTCTTCGGGGACGTGTTTCAGGGCGGCCTTCACCTCTCGTGCGTTCTGAAGGTCGATCGAACTCGCAAATTCGATGGCCGGCTTAAAGAGCATCGCATCGCGCTCGCCGATGATCAGTTCGGGTCTACCCACTTGGTTGATCTTCGAAAGCACCAGCAGACGTTCAGCCAGCACGACATATGGGTCGTTCACAAAGATGATAGGTTTGAAACGGTCTTCAATCCAACCCTCGTAGTTCTGAAAAAGGAAACGTCCACTGAAGAAAAGTGACTCGCAGTCACGGATATGGAAAAACTGTGTAACAGTTTCATGTCCGTGGACCTCAAGGCGAAGCCCACTGTACTGGAATAGCGGGTCTAATTGGACGATCAATGCCCGTGGAGGAAAAAGTTCCGGATAGATCTGGATGATCCGGGCCGAAATGTCGCTGGGCTTAGGTCGACGATAAATCAGCACATCTGTTTCGACATCCCTGATTTCCAAGTCGATTATCTGATTGAGATCGGGGATTCGCTGCTCGTCAAGAGAGAAGCCACACAAACCCGTGGGGTGCCGACCAGCGTCTACTAGGGCCGACCGGATTTCATTCGCTTCCATCACGAGACGCTTTTGCCCCTCGCCGAAAATCGCAGATCGCGCGACGCCGCCGTACCCGTCGGGCACCACGTACCACACAATCTTGTTCCCGCGATCTTGCTCGAGCCCAAAAAGCATCGTGTACGCTGATCAAGCCATGTAATTGCGCGCGAGCGTCGCCGCGCCAACCAGGGCCCCCCAGGCTGCCAAGCAAGCCAAGGTGATGAGAAACGTGAAGAGATAGGGGCGTGGATAGAGTGAATCTTCAGGCAATGATGGCTGCACGAACGCCGTCAGATACATCCGCCTTTGTTCCGAAAGCAGGCGTGCTGCTTCCAAGTTGGCAGTAGCTCCTGCATAGAGGCGCTCAGCTATCTGTTTCTCCATATCCAGCGCCTGGAAGCGCGTCATCATCGTGGAGATCGTAGGATCTGAAGCGGGGTTATTATTGATCAGCCGTCTTTCAAGCTCGGCAATCTGCCCCTGTAGTGCCGAGATGCGCTCAGCCAACACGCGGAGCTGTGGCGAATCCGTCGCAATAAACCGGCTACGGCTTGCGTAATCCTGCTGCATGGCGAGCAACTGGGCACGGCTTTCGGTGATGAGCCGATTGGTTGCCTCAGCCGACCTCGTCGTGTCCAACACCCCCGTGTCCGCACGAGCGCTTTCCAATGCCACCCGGGCAGCCGTCAGGCGCGCCGCGCTTCTTTCCAGCTCATCGCTCGCCGCGCGGATCGCATCTCGAAAGATGCGATCATTTTGTTCATTAATCAGCTCCTCGCTGAGTTGGATCAATTCACGTGCAATTTGATGAGCGTCTTGAGGTGAGAAGGCCCGCACGGAGAGATTGACGATACCGGCAGGCATGGAAATTGACACACCGACTTGCCGCTCCCAGTAGCGTACGAATTTCTCAACTGGTTTCGTGGGGTCAAAGCGGGACCAGAAGTCAATCGATGGGGCCGAGAAGCGGTCGCGGAGCGCGATACGTCTCTCGAGAGCCTCCACCGCCGCCCGAGAAACAATAAAGTTGGTGACGATTTGTGTGTCGCGAATGATAGCTACGCTCGCGATCCCGGTCATTGTGCCGAGATTGTCCAATTGTGGAATCTGCGCGACGTTTACCGAAAAGCGAGCTTCCGAGATGTACTGAGGTGAGGCAACGAAAAAAAGGTAAAGCGATGAGATTATAACTGGGAAGGCGACCAATATGAAAAATGAAACCTGCCGAAACAGCCGGAATACACGCTCGCCCTTTCGACCAGCAAAGCCTCCCGAGCCGTACGAGCTCCTCCGACGAGTGGAAAACCGCGCCATACGCGCTGTTTCCGTGAGAAGCTTGGAGACTCGCTTGGCGCGGTCGACAAGCGCAACAGGGGGGGGGGCACCGGGCGAGGGTTCAATCGTCATAGCGAGCTATCTGGGTGCGCCTGTCACCGGTTCAATCGATTATAGGCCTCGGTTGCCTTGTCGACGTTATCGTACATCAATATCTGCCCATCGACCAACACTGCGGCCTTATCACAGTATTCCTTGATAGTTTCCATCGAGTGAGAAACGACGATTAGGTCTGAGTTTTTTCGCCGGGCTTCGAATGCTTCTTTACAGCGCGCTTGGAAGCGCGCGTCGCCAACCGCAAGAACTTCATCGATCAAGTAACATTCGAACTCGACCGCCATCGAAAGACCGAACGCGACCCGCGCCATCATTCCTGAAGAGTATGTTCGGACAGCGGCGTCCATGTAATCGCCGATTTCCGCAAACTCCTCGACGAAACGAACGACCCTTCGCGGGTCTTCGCCATAGGCGCGCGCCACAAACTTGACGTTCTCCCTCCCCGACATAAGCGGATGCATACCGCCTGCAAACCCCAGCGGCCAGGACACTCTCACTTGTCGGCGCACCTTTCCAGCGTTTGGAAGCTCGATGCCTGCAATGAGGCGCATTGTGGTCGATTTACCAGCTCCATTGACCCCCAGAAGCCCGTACGAATATCCCTTGAGAAAGGTAATCGAGACATGGTCTAGGACGACCCGGGTATGCCGCTCTTGTCGGTAGAACTTGAAGACGTTGTCCAGTGTGATCATTGATCCTGCCACACTGCGTGTAAGGGGCGGCTGGCTGCGGGCGGCTATTCCGGAAGCGGTACCCTTTAGAGGAACATTGTGACAAAAGCACGGTCCTAGGCCGGTCGCTTTGCAAAGATGCAGCAGGCGGGGCCGTAGGTGTGGTCCGTCTGGTCGAAGGATACCTCGATTTCGGACAGCCCCAGCGCTCTGAGCAGGGCGATCAAGCTTTCCTTTTCGATCCAGCGATGGATGTCGTGCATGCCACCGCAGAACGAGGCATTTTGCCAGGCTCCAAGATACGTTCTTGGATAGAGCTTTACTTCCACTCCTGCAGCCAGGACCACTTCCGGTGGACTAATAAATGCTCCTCGGCGCGGGTCGCCCGGCGGCATCGCGACGTCATCGACGTAATGGGTCCACAGGAAGAGACTATCCGTGCGTGCGGCGATTGCGCGCAAGAACCGAATTGGGTCCTGCATATGGTAGAGGACGCCCGACGCGATCACCACATCGTAGCGCTCCGGCCTCTGTTCCAGCCAGAGTTGAGCGTCTCCCAGGTGGAAGCGGGCGATCTTGAGACCCACGATCTCCTTGACGACCAGACAACGCAGAAATGACAGCTTGTTCGCTTCAACTGCATCGAGGAGAACGGGTTGGTGCTGCTCCAGCATGTAGGTGTGCCAAGCCTCCAGCGGGCCGACCTCGAGGACACGCTTGCCAGCCACGCCTCCAGCTTTCTCGATAGCCCAGTGTATCCTTGGATCATTGTAGAGTGCCATTGAGCCGGCGGAGACGCCGTATTGGGCTGGAAAGGCCTGATTCCATCCTTTCAGGATATCGATGGCATTCTGCGGGCCGGGGTAGGTCGTAACATACTCGTCCAGACCGTGCTTCTGGTCTTTCGAGTCCGGTGCGGGAGCGCTGCCGACCCGGCCGCGAAGAGCCGCGACCAATCGGGACGTCCAGTTGCTGACCATTTGCGCCAAGTTCCTACCTTGCGAGAGCCATGTCGTTCGCCCGTCCATTGGCGGACCCGCCGATCGCGTTGGTCCGCGGAGAAGGGAGTGCGGCACGCCTGCGGAGTGTCGGATATGACCTATCGGTCGTATACCATGGGTTACAGGCAGGATCCTCGAATCCCACTGTTCCATGATGACGATCAAGGTTTGCCTTTTCCCGCTCAAAGCGCTCCCGGTTCTCGGGCGTTTCGTCGCTGCCGCGGCTTGCAGACTCGTGATGGGTCAGAGTTGCAAAAGGCGTCCATAGGATCCGATAACCGCGCTTGCGAAGGCGCATGCAGTAGTCGACATCATTGTAGGCAATCTTGAAATCCTGTTCGTCGAAGCCGCCGACTTCGCTCCATGGACCTCTTTTCGTGAGTAAGCATGCGCCGGTGACAGCCGACAGGGACTGGCGTACCGCCAATCGTCCCATAGGTCCCGGGAATTGGCCGGGTTGATCGAGGTACCAATGGCCCGCATAATTCCCAAAACCGACAATCACCCCCGCATGCTGTATGTTGCCAGACGGATACAATAGTTTGGCTCCAACCGCGCCGACGTTACCGTAATCGAAGCAGGAGACCATCTCTTTGAGCCAGTCATAGTGGATAATCTCAACGTCATTGTTCAAAAGAAGCAGGAAGTCGCTGCGCGTGTTGCTTACGCCGCGATTTACCGCCCTCGCAAAATTGAAATTTTCCTTCTTGATATGGATAGACACGTTGGAGTGTAGGCTGGTTAGCTCCCGATAGAAGTCGAGCGTCTCGGGATTGTCGGACCCGTTGTCAATGATCGAGATTTCAAGGGTTGGATAGTCCGTCTTGTCCAAAAGTCCTCCGACGACCTGGCGGATCAGCTTCGGTGCGTTGAAGTTCGGGATAATCACAGAAATGCTCGGCCAGGTCCGGTGTGCGGCCTGGAAGGCGAGTCTGTGGAGGTCCGGGATCACGCTTGATGAACCGACAGCCACTCCTCCATAGGCGTCGCTTACCGCCCGCCTCGCCGCCTCGGTCGCTTTCTGCAGATTGTTGACGCTGTATGAGCGACCATCTCGGCGCCACAGATAGGCAGGGTAGGGGACATGATAGACGGTATCGTCCGGAGTATCTGTGAGGTATCTCAAAAGCAGATCATAATCCTGAGAGCCGTCTGTACCAGCTCTTAGCCTCAGTCGCTTTGCATGCTGCGAGCGATACACCGAAAGGTGATTTATGTAATTGACCCCACTGAGCAGAACACGATCAAAGGCAGGCTTGAGGAAGAGATCCTCTGCTGCCAGATCCGACCCGGTTACAACCTCATCGGTATAGAAAAAATTTCCGTCCGGATGTTTTTCAATCGCCGCGCGGATCACCGCCAGCGCATGGGGCGCGAGTGCATCGTCGTGGTCAAGAAAAGTGACCCACTCGCCCTTTGAGCGGTCCATGCCAAGGTTGGTCGCCCCGACGATCCCCTGGTTTTCACTCATGCGATGGACGGCAACTCCCGGTGCGGACAGGCAGTCCAAGAAGGCCTTGCACTCTTGATGGGTGGATCCATCGTCGACCAGCAAAAGCTCGGCAAAATCCGCTTGCTGCAGAAGAAAGGAATCAACGAGATCGCGAAGGTACCGCTTCGGGGTGTTATAAACCGGCGTGATGACCGAGATCAGTGGCCGATCACGGTCCACCCACGCGGGCAGTCGGTCGTGCAGCTCTGCTGCTAGGCGCCAAGCTTGATTGGTGACATCCGTGACGGTCCGACGATAGATCCGGTGAGCCCTGCGTTGTAGAAGGGCGCCCCTAGCCCGGTTCCAAAGCGCTCTCAAAGGCATCGGAGGTATCCGCATCGGCCCTTGGCACTGTGGTCCTGTCGCCATGCCATGAAAGAGCCCGATCTATCGTAGTGCGGCACCGACGGCTGCGCCCTGAATGACAGGTGTCGTGAGGGTGTTGATCAGGCTGAAGACCTTCTGAACCTCCGTCATCGGCGCATTGGCGACGTAGACGATGTCCTTATCCTGCATGACGAACGCACGAGCGGCAAACATCGATGCAGGATCCCTCAAATTGAGGCGATAAGCCACTGGAACAAACGGCCCGGGGAGATCGAGAGGGCGGGGGGCCACAAGACGACGGACCAGATCGACCGGCTCAAATCGGAGAACGAAGATCCCCTCCGGATCCGCGCGGAAATCCGTCAACCCACCGGCTCGCCCGATCGCTTCCTCGAGCGACAGTTTGATCTGACCGAAGGGCACCACAGCATTTTGTCCCGTGGCACCGATCGCCGTGAATGTCAGGGGTGCCCGAACCAGCGTGATGACATCGCCGGCCCGAACGTAAATGTTCTCAGCCGGTCGCTCCAGAACCACTGGCATCGGAACGGCGACAGAGCGACCGCCCCGAATAAGATTGATGAAGGTCTCGTGGACAGGGGCGCGCGCCCCGCCTGCGATGGCGATGACGTCGAGAAGACGCTGGCCTCGCACATTGACGGGAACGACGGCGCCATTCACGACCTCGCCAGTTACCGTAACTGTATTGGACGCGTTGCGGGTGATGGTGACCAGAACCTGAGGCTCGATCGCTCTTCCCCGCAGGCTTTCGGTGATCCGCGCTTCGACCTGGGCAGGCCTGAGACCTTGCACGCGGATACGGCCGGCATAAGGGACCGTGACCGAACCATCCCGTGCGACCACCTGTTCCGGAATCACTGCGGTTCGCGACCCGGGCCCCATGCGCTCGATGACAGGCGACGAGAACAGTCCCCCGCTTGCGGCTTCCCAGATCGTCACTGAAATTGAATCGCCGACGCCAATCACCTGATCCGGCGAGGGTCGATTGTCGCCAAAGCTGCCCCGGAATGAGATTGCAGGTCGAGAGGTCAGAATGGAGAGGGCGTTGGGTTCAATCTCCACGACGACAAACTGGCCGGCAGCCTGCGCCTGCGGGCTCATGACCTCTTCGCGGCGCGGTCCAGCCCCCGGGATGCTGCTGCACCCCACAAGGCCGAGCGCTACGCCAGCGAGAAGCGTCCGCCGGGTCAGGACCATGACCCTTCCGGAGGTGGTCGAGCTAGCCTGCATGCGCATTACCGCAATCATTCCATCCATCAGTCTGCCATGGTTTACACGCTTGGTCAGCGTGGCGATACCCTACCGCTGCGTTGCCCGCAGCCCGTTGCAGCGATGCAACATGGGATCCCGCAACGGGCGGCCACGATGCATATCAGCGGGCTGGTCCAGCGTTCGTTGCGTTCGCATGAATGTGAGGGCGAGAGGTGAAATCCTGATGAAACCGCGATGGACAGACCGCTTCCTGGTTGATGGCTTATGGATAATGGCCTTCTGCCTGGTCGTCCCATGGACTCTCTCTCATGCTCAGGAGATACGGCGCATTGCGCCAGATCGCTTCCCCGAAATGCGGCTGGGTCAGGGACTGCAGCAGG
>NZ_PZZL01000033.1 GCF_003046185.1 Phreatobacter oligotrophus | reverse complement strand
CTCCTCCTCGGCCCGCGTTGCCGTCAGAGCGCCTTGCTCGGCAAGCCGCCGCCAGGTGAAGAGCTGGTTGGGCGATACACCGTGACGGCGGGCCACCAGGCTCACCGACGAGCCCGGCTCATTGGTCTCGGCGACCATCTCCAGCTTCTCCGTCACCGTCCATCGGCGCCGGCGCTGTGGTCCGGGAAGGACCTCACTCTTCGGATAAGAACCAGTCATGCGCACGACATTACTCCTAACCCTTATCTTAAGCGTGGGTCGTGTCCGGGCAATTAGGGGGCTGGTTCAACAATGGACGAGGTCGCGCAGCTTACGCACAAGGCGGACGGCGGTATCGTGCGAATTGTCGAGGCTTTAAAACGTGTCGGCTAGCGCTGGCAAACAGAAAACGCGCTCATCAGTGCAGCTTCAATCTGGGCCGGATGACCTGGTTGACGCGGCCCATTGCGATCAGACCAAGGCCACGCAGCCAGCCATGGATCGCGATGAGGTGCATGCGGTAAAGTGAAACATATACGAAGCGCGCAAGACGCCCTTCTATCGCCATCCGGCCGCCAATGAGATTGCCCATCAGGCTACCGACCGTCGAATACGTGCTAAGGGAAACGAGCGAGCCCTTGTCCTTGTAGATGAAAGGTTGAAGCGACCGCCCAGCGATTAAGGCGCAGAGGTTGGAAAACACCGTTGCCGCCATCTGATGCGCGGCCTGAGCCCGGGGCGGGATCGGCCTTTCGGCACCTTCAGGCTTGAAGAAGCAGCAATCACCCATGGCAAAAATCGCGTCGTCGCGCGAAGTCTGCATGGTCGGCTTAACCACAAGTTGATTGCTGCGCGTGGTTTCGAGCCCGGCAATGTCCTTGAGCAAGTCAGGCCCGCGTACGCCAGCTGCCCAAACCCGTAGGTCAGCCGGAACGATTTCCCCCGACTTGGTCACGACGCCTTGCCGAGAGACTTCCGTCACCACAGTGCCTGTGAGCACGCGAACGCCGAGATCCTCGAGCTCGGCGGTAGCGGCGTCGGCAAGCTTTTCAGGCAGGGCCGGCAGGATGCGCGGGCCAGCTTCAATCAGAGTGACAATAAGGCGCTTCTCGTCGAACACCTCGAGCCCGTAATGCCGCAGGCCAGCCGCGGCATTATAGAGTTCCGCGGCCAGTTCGACGCCTGTCGCGCCGCCTCCGACGATGGCAATGTTGACATGCTTCTCCGCCGCCTGATCGGCCGTCAGCGCACGCGAAACGCGCAGGCATTGATCCAATAACTTCTGGCGGAATCGGTCGGCCTGCATTCGGCTATCGAGGAAAAGGCAATTTTCGGCGACGCCTGGCGTGCCGAAGTCATTGGAGATCGCGCCGATCGCCACGACAAGATAGTCGTAGCGGATGCGATGACGGCCAGTGATTTCCGAACCATCCTCGTCAATCAGCGGCGCGACGACAACTTGCTTGTTCTCGCGGTCAATGGTCTCCAGCGTCCCCCGGAAAAAGCGATAGCCCCAGCGGAAAGCATGGCTCCGATAACCCACCTCATCGAGATTGGCATCAAGTGAGCCTGCCGCAACCTCATGGAGCAGCGGCTTCCAGATATGAGTGTTGTTGCGCTCGATCAGAATGATGTCGAACTGTTCGCGACCGAACCGGACGCCGAGCTTTCGTACAAGCTCCAAGCCGCCAGCACCGCCGCCGACCACAACGATCTGCGTTTTCAGCGCCATGGAACCAACTTATTTGAAAGCCGTGCCGTGGCCATTCTGTGTTCCGCGGATGTTGCCGAGACCCAAAGCAATATTCCATCGAAGGCTGCGTTTACGATTATGCGGAAAACACTCACACCAAGTTTCCAAAAAGCCTCTAAGGGCATTGATCATAATCTGAAGTCAGACAGCATCTTCTCTAGGCGCGATGTCCAGTCCGACAAGTTCTGCCCTGTCCGAGCTGAAAGACCGATAATCTCAGCATTAGGATTCACCGAAGCGATATTAGCTCTGCAAGCAGATTCGTCGAAGTCTACGTGCTTAGCGAGATCCATCTTGTTGATGATCACGATCTGTACCGCACGAAACATGTGCGGATATTTCAACGGCTTGTCCTCTCCTTCGGTGGTGGAGATCACAGCGACTTTCATCGCCTCGCCAAGATCGAACATGGCCGGGCAAACGAGATTGCCGACATTCTCGATCATCAGGATCGAACCTGGCTTCGGATCAAGGCTCTTCACCGCTTCGGCGACCATATCCGCTTCAAGATGACAGCCGGCACCTGTGTTGATCTGGATCGCCGGTGCGCCAGCCTCACGGATACGGATCGCGTCATTGCTGGTCATCTGGTCGCCCTCGATGACATTGATCGATACCTTGTCCTTCAGCGCGCGGATGGTCGCTTCGAGCAGCGCCGTCTTACCAGAGCCGGGAGATGAGACGAAATTCAGCGCCAACACACCGCGGCCTTCAAACCAGCCGCGGTTGCGCGCGGCGATCGCATCATTCTTGCCAAGAATGGCCGCTTCCAGCGCAACGACCCGTTGATCAGATCCATGCGCATGATGGTGGTCGTTACCGTGAGCATGCGGATGCAGATGGTCATGGGGATGCGTGTGGCTATGCCCATCGTCATGGCTGTGCGGATGCCGGTGATGGTGATCGTGCCCATGCGCGTGATCATGCGGATGCGTGTGGCTGTGCCCGTCGCTGTGGCTATGCGGATGGGAATGGTCATGGTTGTGGGGATGATCATGCGCATCTACATGATCGTTAAGGTGCGCCATGCCTTTGCGTAGCAGGCTTGTTTTGCCGCTCGCGAGATCGGTCATCGTCACTTCATTGGCCGTATCGGCACAGCCGCAGACTCCGCACATCGTCAGTCCTCCCTGAATTCAAATTCCCGGACCGTGAAGGTATCCCCTTCGGCCTCGATGAAACCCAGACTAGCTCCTGCGAGTCCGGTCTTGTCCGTCACGATATCCCAGCAAAAGGCCAAGGCCTGCCGCTCGATGCAAGCGAGCGGACCGATCGCCACCCGCACCGCTTTGACAGGCCGCCCTTGGGCATGCTCGCCAATGATGCCGGCAATGCTGCGCGCCATGCCCAGTTCATGCATGAGGCTTGCCTTTCCTGCACGGTGGACAGGCGGGACGTTGAATCCCGCCTATGCCCTCAGCCTGCCAAGATCATCACGCCGGCAACAGCACCGGCCGCGCCTATCAAGCGCTTGAGATAGATCGAGGATTTGGCCCCGAACCGGTCAAGTGAAAGCCCAAGCGCGATGCCTGCGATATGCAAGGCCGATGTCGCAGCGATGAACCCGGCGGCATAAGGTAGGAAGGCCGCAGCATTTGCGCCTTCTGTACCATGGGCATGGCCGTGGAACACCGCGAACAGCCCCACAAGACCCATGGAAAGCGTAAGCGGCAGCCGATAGTCCAACGCAACCGCGATGCTGAGCACCACAACTGAAAGGCCAATGCCCTGCTCAACCATAGGCAGCGGTAGGCCAGCATAGCCGGCCGCGCCCCCGGCAATCATGGCCAGCAAAAAAGCCAGCGGCACCATGTAGGTCGCGCGTCCGCCAAGCCGTGCGGCCAAGACACCAACAGCTACCATTGCGATCAAGTGATCCAGCCCGCTCAGCGGATGCATGAAGCCATGAGCCAGATCCTGTGCGGCACCATGGCCAGGATGCGCCATGGCTCCACTAGTTAGCGCGAGCAGGCCGCCGATGGAAAACAGTGCCAGTTTCTTCATGTTCATCACTCTCTCTTTTGCAAAACGCCGTCTTGGCTTTTGCTAGACTTGGTTCAACAGATTCTCGGCAGTTGTTCCCCGACAAGCATGTCGACGATGCGTGCCCCACCCAGCACGGTCTTCATGATGACGGTCCCAGGATGGGCCGTCACCGCTTTGCCGATCACTCGAGCACCGCGCCCGGCCGGAACCGATTTCATGGCGGCAAGAGCCGAAACCGCCTGATCCGGCGGGACAAACAGGACCAGAGTGCCCTCATTGGCGAGGTAAAGCGGGTCCAGCCCCAATATCTCGCAAATGCCGCGCACTTCCTGCCGCAAAGGCAGATCGGCCTCGGTGATCTCGATGCCGACTCCTGCAGCATAGGCGACTTCGTTGAGCGCCGAAGCTAGGCCGCCGCGCGTAGCGTCGCGCGCCGCGCGTATATCGGGCACCGCTGTCAGCACGGCCTCGATCAGATGGTTGAGTGGCTGGCAATCTGAGCGGATATCGGATGTGAGGTCCATATCCCCCCGCGCCGCAAGAATCGCCGCGCCATGATCGCCCAGCACACCGCTGACAAGGGCGATGTCACCGGGTCGGACGCTTTCGGCCAGCATGCGGCGTCCGGGCGGGATGACGCCAATACCTGCGGTGGTGACGAAGACGCCATCGCCCGATCCCTTGCCGACAACCTTGGTGTCGCCTGTCACGATTCGCACCCCGGCTTCCAACGCCGACTTCTGCATCGAGGCCGCGATCTGCCGCAATGTCGTGATCTCGACGCCCTCCTCGATGATAAAGGCGGCGGAGAGCCAAAGCGGTCTTGCCCCGCCAACCGCCAGATCATTCACCGTACCGCAGACTGATATCGTACCTATATCTCCACCGGGAAACTCCATAGGCGAGACCACGAAACTGTCGGTCGTGAAGGCAAGCTCCGCACCTGGCTCCAGCAGCGATGCGTCCATCAGCCGTGCCTGATCTTCCATGCCGGGCGGGGCGAAGACCGAGGTGAACACATCCTCGATGAGATCGCGCATCGCCTTGCCCCCCCCGCCATGGGCGAGGGTGACGCGCTGTGCCAGCACGCGGCGCTCGGGGCGAACCGTCTGGTTCATTCCACAGCCTCCAGCCGTAAACCGCCATATTGATAATAGGCGGCGCAGGCACCTTCTGAACTGACCATCAGCGCGCCAAGCGGCATTTCCGGTGTGCAGCCCTTGCCGAATTGCGGGCAGGCATGTGGCTTGATCCGCCCGGTCATCACATCCCCGCAGCGGCAGCCATCCTGCTCGCCGGTGAAGCGCGGGCCGGTGCCATAGCCGATTTCGAACTTCACTTCGGCATCAAAGGCGGCATATTTATCACGGATTCTGAGGCCGCTGGCATCGATCTCGCCAAGCCCGCGCCATTCGAAGCTCGGGCGCGGTTGATAGACCTCGTTGCAGGCGGCGATCGAGACGGGATTGCCCTCATCCGGCACGACGCGGGCATACTGGTTCTCGACCTCGGCACGGCCGTCGCGGATCTGCTCGAGCACCATCAGCACCGATTGCAACAGATCGAGAGGCTCGAACCCGGCCACGACGATCGGCTTCTTGTAGTCGCGCGCAATGAAATCGTAGGGGCGGATGCCAATGACCATGGAGACATGGCCGGGGCCGACAAAGCCATCCAGCACCATATACGGATCATCGAGCAGGGCCTTGATCGGCGGCGGCACGGTGATGTGATTGCAGAAGATCGAGAAATTGCTCTGCCGATCGGCATGGGCCTGCAGGATGGTCAGCGCAGTGGAAGGCGTAGTCGTTTCGAATCCCAGCCCAAAAAACACCACTTCCTTGCCCGGATTGCGCCGGGCCAGTTCCAGCGCATCGAGCGGGGAATAGACCATCCGGATATCCGCGCCATCCGCCTTGGCCTGCATCATGGACTTGCGCCGGCCGGGCACACGCATCGCATCGCCGAAGGTGGTCATGATCACATTCGGGCGTTCGGCGATATCGACGCATTCATCGATCCGGCTCATAGGCAGCACGCAGACCGGGCAGCCGGGACCGTGGATGAATTCAAGTCCAGGCGGGGTCAGCTTGTCGAGCCCGTAGCGGAAGATCGCATGCGTATGCCCGCCGCAAATTTCCATGATATGCAGCGGTTTGTCCTTGGTCGCGCCGATCTCGTCGACCACGCGTTCAATGGCGGCGAGCACGCCGCGTGCCGCGACCGGATCGCGGAATTCATCCGTATAGTTCATAAGGCCACCGCCATCATCCGCTCGGTGGCGCGCATCGCCTCAATCTCCTCCTGAGCTTCGCCAAGCTGCCGGAGCACATCCAGCGTCATCGCCGCTTCCTGCTCGTTGATCCGGCTCATCGCGAAACCGACATGGATCAGCGACCAGGCACCGACAAGGCTCTCGATCAGTTCGTCATCTTTGAGGATGCAGGCAACATTGACCTGCCTCTTCACCCCCATCACCTCAACTATAGCAAGCTTGCGGCTAGCATCTGCGATCGTCACGATCCGTCCCGGGATTCCTAGGCACATGATGTTTCCTCCGCTCTTTGGTTGGCCGATTGGGTGATGGCGAGCGCGATTGCCCCCTGGCCCAGCGAGAGCCCGCCATCATTGGCGGGCACCTTGCCATGCGAGAGAACGATCTTGCCCGCGCGCTCCAGCCCTTGATGGACGAGCGTGAACAAGGTGGCATTCTGAAAGCAGCCGCCGGATAGAGCGATGGTGTCGATCGCGGTATCAGCGGTGATCCGCGCCGCCATGGCAACAATCACGTTGGCAAGCCCGCGATGGAAGCGCGCCGACATCACACCCGCCGGCGTCTTCAGGATAAGATCGCCCAGCATGGCGCGCCAGACGGCCAGCGGCTCGATATAGGGCAGGCCATTGCCCTTCAGCAGCGGAATGGAGAAGGGGTAGGCAAGCTCATCGGGCTCGGACAGGGCATCCCGGTCAATTGCGGCCTCGAACCGCATCGCCGCCTCGCCTTCATAGGCCTGCGCCTCCCAGGCGAGACCGGCAATGGCCGCCGCCGCATCGAACAGGCGGCCGCAGGAAGAGGAAACCGGCGCATTGCGGCCTTGCCGGATCATGCTGTCCAGCGTAGAGCGCGACACGGTTTCAAATTGCCTGTTGAATTTTTCGAACAGCGGCAATTCGCGGAAATTCATCGCGAACTCAGACCAGCCCATTTCAGCCATCAAATGTGCATAGGCATTGCGCCAGGGAGCCTTTATGGCGGCCGTGCCACCTGGCAGGGCCACCGGCTTTAGGCATCCGGCCCGCTGATAACCGCAGTAGTCAGCGATAAGAAATTCCCCGCCCCAAAACGTGCCATCTTCGCCCAGCCCGCTGCCGTCCATGGCAATGCCGAGCACAGGCGGTGCACCAAGAGCCCGCCCGTTTTCCGCCATGCAGGCGGCGATATGCGCATGATGATGCTGGACCTCTACCACTGGCCGACCGTCGGCAAGGGCGTAGCCACGCTGCGTCGAGAGATAGTCCGGGTGCTGATCCACAGCAAGCAAGCTGGGGCTGTGGTCATAAATCGCCGTGTAGAGCGACAGGTTTCTTTCCGAATCAAGATAGGTCTCAGCATCTTCAAGATCGCCCATATGCTGGGAGAGAATGGCCTGCCCATCCTTGATCAGGCAGAACGTGTTCTTCAGTTCCGATCCCATTGCGAGAATCTGGTGATCGCGCGAAAAGCCCTCCGGCAAGGTGATGGCCTGGGGTGCAAAGCCGCGCGCGCGGCGGATCACACGCATCCGGCCAAGATCGATCCGCACCACCGAATCATCGATCCGATTGGCGATTTCACGGTCATGCAAGCAGGCGAAATCGGCGATGTCGGCCAGCCGGTCGCGGACCTCCTCATTGCCGATGCATTGCGGCTGGCCGGACGGATTGCCGCTGGTCATGATGACCGGCCGGCCGATCCGGCGCAGGATCATGTGATAGAAGGGTGTATAGGGCAGCATCACCCCAAGCCGGTCGAGCCCTGGCGCGATGCTGTCCGGCAGGCGATTCGGCTTGGTTTTCAGCAGCACGATCGGCGCTTCCGGGCCGCTCAAGGCGGCCGCTTCTTCATTCGAGACCTCGCAATAGTGGCGCACTAAATCAAGATCGCGCGCCATCAGTGCGAGCGCCTTGCCGTCCCGGCCTTTGCGGCGGCGCAGTTCAACGATGGCGGCAGCATTGGTCGCATCGCAAGTCAGATGCACCCCGCCAAGACCCCGGATCGCGACGATATGGCCATTGAGGATCATGCCGCCGGTCGCATCCACATCATCAAGCATCGAAAAGGCTTCGAGATGGACCGCCCCGCGACCGAGCTTCTCGATCCAGATTCGAGGCCCGCAGCGTCCGCAAGCAATGGGCTGAGCATGAAAGCGCCGGTCAGCCGGGTTGCGATATTCGGCTTCGCACGGCTCGCAGAGGTCAAACGGCGCCATCGTGGTGCGCGCCCTGTCATAGGGTGCGGATTCGATGATCGAGAAGCGCGGGCCGCAATGGGTGCAATTGGTGAAGGGATAGCGGTAGCGCCGTTCGAACGGGTTGCGGATTTCAGCGAGGCAATCCGGGCAGGTTGCAGCATCCGGCGTGATGCTGGCCCGCATTGCGCCTCCTGCATCCGATGCGACGATGCTGAAGCCCGGCGGCGGTGCTGTCTCCAGCGGCTCCATGGTTAATTCCTCGATCCGGGCGAGGGCGGGAAGGGCCTTGTGCAGCCGGGTGGGGAAGCTCTGCGTCCCTTCGCCCCAGATGCGTATCACCACGCCTTCGGCTGTGTTCCTTACATCGCCCTGAAGCTGCATGTCCTGCGCCAGCCGCCAGACCGCCGGACGGAAACCGACGCCCTGAACCTGTCCCCGGACGGTGAGGCGCGCACCGTTCATGATGCTGCATCCCAGATCAGCACGCGGTTATTGCCGCTATCGGCCACCGCAAGCACGGAGCCTTTGGCTGAGAGGCCATAAGGCCAGCACAGGCTATCGCGTTCGGCCAGGCCCCAGCGGTTATCGCCCTTGGCTGCGAAATCCGGCTGCCCATTCAGCCGGTCGGCGAAACACGCCATGGATGTGTCGGAAAAGCCGAGCAGGCGCGAATTAGCCGTATCGGCCACCACCAGCCTTTCGTCGAGCACGGCCAACGCATAGGGCATGTTGACCGCCTGAGCGGAAGGGTAATAGGCAACCATGTTGAAATCGCAGCCGGTCATGTCGTTCTGCCCGAGCATCGCATCGGCGGCCACGCCATTTTTGAGCGGGAATTGGTCAAAGATCATCACGCGGTTATTACCGGCATCGGCAACCGCAAGCCCGCCGCGCCAGCCAATCGCCATATGCGGCCAGCGCATGGACCGGGCGGAAACCGGTCCGCCAGCATTCTCATCCCTGCAGGTGAAATCATCCTGGCCAAGCACCAGATCGGCTTTTTGTCCGGTCCATTGCGGATTGTCGAAAACGAGAACCCGGCGATTGCCGGAATCGCAGATGATCAATCGATTGCCAATGGCAGAGACTCCATAGGCCCAATGCAGGGTGTCGGCGCGCGGATGATCCATGCCGCGATTGGCAAGCGCAGATTGACTATCCGCCTGGCCAAGGATGATATCTGCTTCGTGGTCCGGCCCTTTGGGCGTCTCCCGCCAGATTAGCACCCGATGATTCCAAGGATCGGCCACGGCAAGCCCGCCGCGAAAGGCTGTCATCCCGGTCGGCACATTAAGTGTGGCCGCCGTCACCGGCCCCTTGGCATTGCGGCCCTCAAGCCCGAAAGCAGGCTGGCCGATAAGAATATCGGCCGGAATATCGTCCTTCCTGGGAACTGTCTTCCACCCGAGCAAGCGATGATGGCCGGTATCGGAGACCCAGAGCGAGCCATCCTCATGCAGGCAGACACCGCGCGGGCCGAACAAGCGATGGGCAAGCGGTGTGATCGGTTCAGCTAGATGCCCGCCGTCTGTCCCTAGGATAACCCGTGCCCCGGAAGGATCGAGCAGCGGCGCTCCCTGCGTGATCGTACCCGGTGCCTTGTAGGGCGAGAAGGACTGCGACAGGGACACTTTCATCGCTGGATCCTGACTTCGATCCGGTTGCCGATGACTCGCACCGTATGCGGCTGCAGTTGCACTTCTGGCGCGGTCAAGCATTCCCCGCTTTCCAGCGCATAGCGGAAGCCATGATAGGGGCAGGTGAGAATGCCGTTGGCAAGATCGCCATCAGTCATTTCAAGCCCCATATGGGCGCAGGCATTCTTGAAGCAGGTCACCTGGTCGCCCTGGCGTGATAGGATGATCGCATGGCCATCGAGCTCCAGAAAACGCGTGCTGCCATCAGGCAATTCTTTGAGCGTCAGCGCAGTCAGCCATGGCCCGCCTGGAACATTGGCAAAAGGCGAGGTGAAATGCACCGTATCCGCCCCGCCGCCGCCAAGGCTCTTGGCCTGGCGCACCTCGGTGATTTCCGGCACCTGATCCTGTATCGCCTTCTTGACCCCAGCATAGAAGGTGAGCTGCGAGGCCGGGCAGCCATCGCAAGCACCCAGAAACCGTATATCTGCACGGTTTCCTTCTACCGCCGCGACCTCGGCATTGCCTCCATGGGTCGCCAGCATCGGGCGCACGGTTTCCAGCGCCGCCTCGACCCGTTCGAACAGCGAGGGCTTGAGAATGCCATGCCGCCTCAACACGGCGTAGACCACCTCATCCTGCGCGGCTTCCGCCAGAGCCGGGCCGAAACCCGGCTTGTCCTTGAGCGCACGAATCAGACGGCGGAAAGCTTCAGCATTGAGCGCATCGATCGCTTCAGCCTGCGCCTTTGCGCCCATGCGGGCGGAATCATCCCAAGATTGTGCCAGCCCTTCCAGGGCGCGCAATTCTCCCAGAAGCCGGTCAAGGCCAGGTGATTCCGCAGGATGGGCCAAGCCATTTTCCATGATTCAGTTGTATTTTACATCCTTCAGCAGAATGGGCTGAAGGAACCCAGCGACCGCGCCGGCCACGGGCACCGCAATCCAGATGGGGGCAACCAGACCGACCGCAATACCCGCCGCCGCACCGGCTCCAAAGCCGGTTAGAAGCAGACGGACGACGGTTGGGTTGTCCTTGAAAAGCTTGCCTGCGAAAAAGAGTTTCGCCGAATTGACTGCCATGCCGAACATAGATCTTTTCCTAGATGAAAGACAGGACGAGCGCAGTCGCTACGACTGCGACACTGCCTGAAATGATTCCATAGAGCCCGCCCATATACGCAGCGAGTTCCGCGCCGAGCGCTTCTTTACCAAGGCGCAACCCCGAAAGCATGCCAGCGCCAATGGCCGCGGCAAATCCGGCGATGAGAGCAAGAATTGTAAGCAAGGATCGTTCTCCACTGTTGGGTTCTTCAGTGTTCTGTAGAGGATTGAAACGCGGAATGCGGCGCAAGGGCTGCGGTTAGTTCAGCAACAGCTTCCCCAACGGCGTCAGCCTTTTCCGTCGCTCCGCGCGCACGGAAAATTGCCTGAGCTTCGCGCAAGAGCCCAACGGCCGTCATGATGTTGCGCGGATTGCCGGCTTCCGGATTCTCCGGATCATCCGGCAAGTTGGACAGGCAATTGGCTTTGTTGGCGATGGTATTGGCATATTCTTCAGGCATATCCCGCTCGGTGCGGACCTTGAGCGCCTCATCATAGGCATCCAGCGCCCGATAGCCGTTTTCAACCCGGTGCGCTGAGAGCCCGTCCCGAAAGGGTTGAGCGACTGGGGCACTCGTGATTCCAAGGGGTTGTTCAGGCCATCTTGGAGCGAGCGATGTGGACCCCAGCCAC
>NZ_PZZL01000032.1 GCF_003046185.1 Phreatobacter oligotrophus | reverse complement strand
GTGGCTGGGGTCCACATCGCTCGCTCCAAGATGGCCTGAACAACCCCTTGGAATCACGAGTGCCCCAGTCGCTCAACCCTTTCGGGACGGGCTCTCAGTAACAACGATCACTGGCACGAACCCGCCTGGTACCTCGCTCGCCATCAAGCGGCGCCAGGTCAACAACAGCGTCCGGGATATGCCGTGGCGCCGAGCGGTCTGAGACCCAAGACGCGGTCCGCTCGTGCTCGTTGAAGATCTGATTTGCCGACAGACGTGTAAGAATTCTGCGGCATGCCGGGCTGTTACTAGTGCTTCGAAAAATAGATGGGTGCCCTATCTTTGGATAGGCACATCGTCGCGGATATATCGTACATGCACGCGTCAACCGGACCATTATTTTTGCTTTTCCGATGAGTAGTGCTCCTTTGCTAAAAAAGGGCTTACAATCTTTGTCAGTTTATCGTAACGTAAAGGGGCAGCTGGGAAGCGCCCGCGATTGCGCAACTGATTAACTAAAAACGTCACCGTGAAAATACCAAAGGCAACAGCGTATATTGAGCGGCATAGGGAGATTATATCAGATCCCTTAAATGTCTTCATTGAACGGGTCCCCAATGCAGGCCTTCGCATTGATCCCTCACACGTCGTTTTGCACAACGGTCATATAGTTCAACACATTGGTCCTTTCTCTTATTACGGAGCCTTTTCCGATATCTTGGTAACGAACCGCGGGGTACACGAACCGCTCGAAGAATTTTGCTTCCAAGAGGCCTTGGCTCGAATGCACGTCGCTACCCCGGTCATGGTGGAATTAGGCGCCTATTGGGGCCATTACTCCATGTGGATGATGAAGAAGAAGCCGCTGTCTCGCGTTGTCCTTATCGATGAGTCGGCCGAAAACCTAGGTAGCGCGCAATATAATTTCGGACTGAACGGCTATCGCGGAAAATTGTCAGTTGGGCGCATTGGATTTTGTGACGACACTCTAGGAAACATATGCACCACTCACAACCTGCCTATTATTGATATTCTGCATGTCGATATTCAGGGCGCAGAGGTTGATTTGCTACAAGACAGCATTAAGATCCTTAGCTCAGGGAGCGTCCGAATTATATTTCTTTCCACTCATTCAAATTATATCCATGGCCTCTGTTATCGACTTCTGCAGTTTTGCGGCTTCCGAATTGAAGTTTCTTCTGATTTCGATCATCATTCAACAAGCTATGATGGTTTCATCTTGGCTGCATATCATGACCTAGACCCGATTTTTCCTGGTTTTTTGCCTTGGGGACGAGCTGACATTTGTGAAGCAAATCCAGATCAAATCGTAGATTACATAAGACAGGTCGGGACGCTGCGCGCTGGTTGGAGTTCGGGCCTTCGATAAAAGATCATGGCGCCGCGGACCGCTTCCTTAAGGGAGTCGATGAGAGCGCGGTATACCCGAAGCCTCGCACGACGTGTCGGCAAACATCGTTCCGCTATCTCGATCTGCTGCAGATCAAGCTGGATCGGGATGAACAGCAGCCCAGTCTGTCCGCTGAGGCCCATCACTCGGCGATTTAGCGCATCGTGGAGTGCACGGCGGGCCAGGCTGCTGCCCCGCCAAAGGATTTGGGCTCTCGGCGGCCTGAGGACGGCAGTAAGGGAGCGGGCTCTCAAGCGGGCCACTGTGGTTCACTTGACGCTCCGAACCGACTGTGTCAGCAACCGCTGATCTCAATCGCTTTCCAAAAGCATCCGAGCGACCTCGCCATGTCTCATAATAAATACGACGTATGCGTCATTGGCCTTGGATATGTGGGTCTGACCCTCGCAACGGTTCTGTCCGAGGTTGGGCTCCGTGTTCTCGGGGTAGAAAAGCGCCAGTCAGTCGTTGAGATGACCGCGAATGGACGCCCCCATTTCAGCGAGGCCGGTCTTCAGGAAGCCCTGTCGCGCGTCACGAGCGCCAACCGATTGGTTGCTGTCACGGAACTCCCAGAGGGACTCGATTGCGGCATCTTTATCATCACGGTTGGCACACCTCTTAATTCAGACGGAGTTGCGCGGCTGGACATGATCGAAGCTGCCTCGGGCCAAGTCGCCAGATATATGGCTGATGATGCGCTCGTGATCCTCCGCTCAACAGTCAAGATCGGGACTGCCCGGAATGTTGTGTCGCCCATCCTGCGCCAGTCGGGAAAGCGGTTCGCCGTTGCCATGTGCCCCGAGCGGACCCTTGAAGGGCGAGCGCTTCAGGAACTGAGAGAACTTCCGCAAATCGTCGGAGCCGACGATCAGGCCACTCGGGATCGGGCTTCCTCCCTCTTCCGCCAGTTGACCAGTTCGGTGGTACAGGTTTCGAGCCTGGAGGCAGCGGAGGTGATAAAGCTCGTCGACAATACATTCCGCGATGTCCAGTTTGCCTTTGCGAACGAAGTCGCCCGCCTTTGCGACGCCTTCGGCATCAGCGCGCATGAGGTGATTTCCCTCGGAAAGCTGGGCTACAAGCGGACCAACGTTCCGCTCCCGGGCCTTGTGGGCGGACCGTGCCTTGAAAAGGATCCCCACATCCTCCGGGAAAGTGCACAGAGCCGCGGAATCGAACTCGAGATCACCCGCGCGAGCAGGCTGGTCAATGAGCGGCAGCCTGCCGAAACTGTGAGCTTCATTTCATCCAAAGCGAAAGCTCGCGGCATCGCCGATGACGCCAAAATCGCAATTCTCGGCATGGCATTCAAGGGAGTGCCGGCCACGGATGATCTGCGCGGCTCGATGTCGTCAAAGGTCCTTCATGAAATTGCCAGGGAACGTCCTAAGGCGGCTATTTACCTCTATGACCCTGTGGTCAGCCGGGAGGAGCTGGCGGCTCACTTTCCCAATTGCGAAGTCTCGCAGAGCCTGCAGGACGCGGTCCGTGACGCCGCAGTTGTGATCATAGCGAACAACCACCCCGCGCTGGCGGCCGTATCTCCTCGCGGTCTGGCGGCACTGATGTCGGCGAACGGGTTCATCTACGATTATTGGAACCACTTCAGCAGTCTTACTAGCGAGGAAAAGGGATCCTCTTATCTGGCCGTGGGTACCTCAGGCGTCGGAGAGCAGCATTGAAAAAGATTGCGGTCACTGGCGGCGGGGGCTTCATAGGCGCCTATCTGGTGAAGCGCCTCGTTCGGGACGGCTGGTCTGTCAGTGTCATAGACTCGATGATACGCGGCGACGCTAGTCGCTTCGCCGAGGTATCAGACGACGTGCGCCTCCACTCCATCGATGTACGCGACGAAGACGCCGTCACAGCCGCGATCACCGGTTGTGACGTGGTCATGCACCTCGCCGCTATCAACGGCACTGAGAACTTTTATAAACGGCCCGAACTCGTACTGGACGTCGGGATCAGAGGCGCGATCGCTGTCGTGAACGCCTGTCGCCGTGCCGGCGTGTTCGACCTGGTCGTCGCCTCGACCGCCGAGGTCTACCAGACGCCCGCCGTCGTGCCGACCCCTGAAACGGTTGCGTTGACGCTGCCTGACAGCTTGAACCCCCGATACTCCTATGGGGGCTCGAAGATCGCTTCGGAACTCATAGCATTCAACTACGCGCAAGAGCACTTCCGGAAAGTACAGGTATTTCGGCCTCATAATATCTATGGGCCCGACATGGGTTGGAAGCACGTTGTTCCCCAGTTCATCCTTCGGGCGGCAGAGTCGACACCCTCGGACAACCAGGCAGTCATACCGTTCGAGATCCAAGGTGACGGGTCAGAGACCCGCGCCTTCTGTTATGTCGAAGATGCTGTCGACGGCATTCTCAAGATGTATAGCAATGGCGAACATCGCGAAATCTACCATATTGGCAACGATCAGGAGGTCTCAATCCGGGGCCTGGTCGAAACGCTAGGATCCGTGATGGGATTGTCCCTGGCCATCCGGCCTTCGCCTGCCCCGCAAGGAGGCACTCCCAGACGCTGCCCGGACATCTCCAAAATGAGGAAACTCGGATACAGTCCCGCGGTCGATCTGGCGGAAGGGCTCCGGCGGACCTGTGAATGGTATCTGGCGCACCGTGATGTCGCAGCACCGAACGATCTGATGTGAGTAGGCCATGAACAAGGACTCAAAGATTTTCGTCGCCGGTCATCGCGGTATGGTCGGATCGGCTATCGTGAGAGGCCTCGTGCGGCATGGCTATGGAAACATCGCAACGCGCACACGGTCTGAGTTGCCCTTGGACGATATGGCCGCGGTGGACGCCTTTTTTCAGCGTGAGCAGCCAGAGTATGTCTTCCTTGCTGCGGCCAAAGTCGGCGGCATTGTAGCTAATGCCACAATGGGAGCCGACTTCATTCGCGAAAACCTTTTGATCCAGAACAACGTGATCCACGCCGCATGGGCGAATGGCGCACGCAAGCTGATGTTCCTGGGATCAAGTTGTATCTATCCACGCCTTGCGGCCCAACCGGTGAGCGAAGACGCTCTACTGACGGGACCGTTGGAGGAAACAAATTTACCTTATGCGGTTGCCAAAATCGCCGGCAAAGTGATGTGCGATGCGTATCGCAAACAGTACGGCTTCGACGCGTTCACGGTCATGCCGTCAAACGTATATGGGCAAGGCGACAACTTTCATCCTGAACATAGCCACGTGGTTGCGGGGATGATGCGACGTTTTCACGAAGCGAAACATGCCGGCAGCGAAGAGGTCGTTGTTTGGGGCACTGGCAGTCCAATGCGCGAATTGATCGACGCTGACGATCTGGCTGACGCATGTATCTTCCTGATGGAACGCTGGACCGACGGCGGTATGGTCAACGCAGGATCTTCCCAAGAGATTTCGATCCGCGACCTCGCTCATTTGCTTGCGGATATTGTCGGTTTCAAAGGGCGTATCGTTTTCGATACCCAGCGTCCCGACGGAACGCCGCGCAAGATCATGGATAACCGGCGTATCGAGCAACTGGGCTGGAAACCGTCAACGAGCATCGAGGCTGGTCTCAGGCACATGTATGCTTGGTGGCTTTCGACCATGCCGACGCCCGCCTGAATGGCAAGGTTGCAGTCTCAGGGACATGGGCCTGTTAAAACAACTATGGGACGGTCTCATCCGCGAGACCGCATCTGGTTCACTCTTCCTGAGGGCCGTTCGAGCGGCGGCCGTGAGCCTCGGTCTTTGGGCCAGGCCACACCGACGAGAACCATGACCATTGCGCCAGCCAATTGAGTCCCTTTGCGCACTCTCGGGGAAGACGGGCTACATTTGGGCATGAGTTAAAGCCGGCTCATGACATGCACGCCCCGCCCGGCGCTGCTGACCAAGCCCATCGCGGGTCCTCGCTCTGTACGAGCAACTCGCGCAGTGTGCCGACAGGCTTGAGCTTTAAGGACACTGGCAACTTCCGTCCCTTCTCGTGGGCATGTCGGTTCAGCCGAGTTACGACCCGGAGGCAAGCCCCGGTCACGACCCTCGCACGGACATCCGTTCGAGCGTTATGCTTACCTCAGCGAATAGTCGAGCCTATCAATCGACAGTGCCGGGTTGTAGTAGGCGTCACCGGCATCAATCGTTTCATGCCAGCGATCGATCAGCAGTGCCCTATCGCCAAGGTCGTAACCCTCGGACTTCCGCGTTAGACTTTCATGATGGACCACCCTCGTGTTCGCCGCGTAGACGATACGAAGCGCTCGCGATCGAATCTTCAAACAGAGATCAACGTCCTGGTAGTGCTTAGCATAATCCACGCTAAAGGCGCCAATCTGCTCAAAGACCGATCGCCGCATCAGGAGACAGGCAGCAGTCACGGCGGTGACCTCGCGTGAACAGGCCAGCGATCCCGCATAGCCATCGACATCCGGCTGGAACAATCGCATGACGTGATCCGCGGTCCCACGACACCCGAGCACCACGCCGGCATGCTGAACGCGTCCGTCGGGATAAGTCAGCATAGGACCGACGGCGCCGACGTCTTCCTCTTCGAAGAACATGGCCATTCTCTCAAGCCAATCACCGCTCAATACCTCAGTGTCGTTATTCAAGAACAGCAGCAGATCCCCCGACGCCGCGGCAGCCCCAAGATTGCAGGCTTTGGAAAAGTTAAATCTCTTCTCAAACGGGACCACCCGGACCGAATGTTCTTCAAACGCAGCCAGAGCGATCGGATCCGTCGTACCATTATCGACGACAATGATCTCATACTGCGGATAACGTGTGAGTTCACGAATGGATCGCAGGCAGCGCTCCACAATCGGGCCTTGATCACGCGACGGGATCACGATCGAGATGCTTGGGCGGGGCGTCGCGGCTGTAGGCACAAGCACGACGCGGTTCGGCAAGTGTGGATGAGCCTCCGCGGCCCATGACAGCCCGCGACGATCGAGAGCCGCCTGGACGGCAGCCACCTGCTTCTCGTCGATGCCCGACTTCTCTCCGGAACCCGCCGCCAAGCTGCCCTCAATAGCGCGCCACTTGTACACCACCCGAGGGATATGACCCACATTCGGACTTATCTCAGAGGCACGCAGTAGAAACTCAAAATCCTGCACACCGTCGTAACGGGAAAGGAAACCGCCAACCTTTTCGACAAGATCAGCTTTAACGACCAAAAGATGGCCTACATACATTACCCCCAGGAAGTAGATCGGCGACCAATCCGGTTTGAAGAAATGCTCTGTGACATGGCCGTAGCGATCCGACTTGACCTGATCAGTATACACGATCATATGGTCAGGATGATCGTTGAAGAATTTCACACACTCAAACAGGGCGTTTGGCAGTACCTCGTCATCGTGATCAAGGAACGCAATATACTCGCCAGACGCTGCGGCCACCCCAGTATTAGTCGCCGCTGATATGTTCCCGTTTTCCGTGCGAACAATGACCCGCATTCGAGCGTCGAGGACCGAAACTTCTTTCAATGCCTCAAGGGTCAACGGCGATGACGAGCGATCGTCGACGAGTATCAGTTCCCACTCCGTATAGACGCTAGCCATGACCGACCGGACGCAAGCGTGCAGCAATTCAGGCGCGGTGTTATAGACGGGGACCACGATCGAGACCAACGGACGGCGGTCGAACGCCCGGATCTGGCCCGGTATTCTCTCGAGCTCCCGGTCGTCTGGGAAAGTGGAGAAGGCAAGCTGCGAGGCAGGGGCAGATGGTGGACTGGCGAGTCTGCCCTCCCTACGGCCGTATCGAATGTAATGTACAAAGGGATTGAGCCAACTGTTCCGCACATCTTGATACCGCTCAACGTACCACGATATGTCGAAATCGCGCCGTGGCGTCAGGCCTAGCCGCGAACCATGGCGGAGGAAATGGCCAATCGGATCAATGCCCGCCTCTACCTGCTGACGGTACCAATCATGATCGAACATCCCGGATTGTTCAATCACATCGTACTGGGTCGCGAAACGACGGAGCGCTTCCGGCACACGTTCATCATGTGCGAGTTCGAAGCCCCACCTCGGCAGGTCTTGCCGACCATCGTCCAGGTAATCAGCCAGAACACCAGCGAACTGCCGCGTCGTACCTGCGGATCTCTCGATATTGCTAGCGACAAGATCGCAGGTGCAAATGATCGCCGAAGGGTTCCGTCCCTCGGCCCAACCGTAGTTCAAGAAATGCAATTGTGGATCAATACCCGCCGACCTCACGTCGGGCTCAACCCTCAGGTAGTAATCAGCGTCAAACCAGTCCGTCCTGCTGAGTCTCAACCCAATCTTGAGACCATATCGCTGCAGTGCAAAGAACCGCCGCAAGAAAGTCATCATGCTTGCCATAACGGACCTTCACGCGTGTATCGACCAACGGGAGGATTTGCCAACAGGCAGAAAGATCAAATTCATATAATTATATTTCCCGCGAGGCTGAATCTTATGTCCCTCAAGCCTACCAGTGCGAAACTGATACGGTCGATACCGTAGATCGCCCATCATGTCGATTAGGTCGCGCGTATCTGGAATACCAGAAGACTGGACATGGTCGAAATCACCAACTTCCAGAATAACGGCGGGCCGATTACGGGTGAGCAGTTCCTTGGCACCTTTGATGATTTCAGATTCCGCACTTTCCGCATCGACCTTGAGAACCGTGCATGAGACACCGCTCGTCGCAAAAAATTCGTCCAGTGACTCGCGCGCTACGCGTTCACGAGTCCCCTCCACGTTAACAGGAGAGCGAATGTTATCCTTGATCGTGTTGAATGCGCCGTACTCGACGCCAAAGTCCGTGTAATCGACAAAACCGTTGCTTTCACCGACTGCGCGATCACGCCAAATGACGTTGCCGAGGTGCTCGACATTTCGGGCCAAGAAAGCCAACGCCCTCCGTCCCGGTTCCCACGCGATAACTTTGCCCTGGGGTCGGACGAGAACCGAAGCTAGAGATGAAAAGTACCCGTAGTGCGCTCCTATGTCGAAAAACACGTCTCCCGAAGTAAGAGTCTTCGCCAAAAATAGCGAGATATCAATTTCATAGGATTTATGGACAAATATGTCCTGGCAAACTTTATCCCTGAGGTCGATATGCATGCGGGTGCCGAAGCAGGTCTCAACTTCTGTGACCGACGGCAAGACGGGATTTGCCACGACACCCATGATGGCATTTCGCAGATATTGGAGACGGCTTTGGTCCCACTCCCTCGCAAGGTTGTGAGTCACCTCGGCAGCCAACAGCCTTTCGTAAATTCCGTTGGCCATCAATCTCCCCGGAATTGAACCGAAATGCAGCGCCTCATAGGGAACTGCTCATAGGGCGTGGCCCCCCGCCATCGGTTGTGGGCCTCCGCAGACAGGAAGTAGGTGTCCGGATCGTCCGCTGCGAAATCGAGTGCGTCGGCCAGATCTGAAGCGCGGATGTGGCAATCCGCTGCGACGTGCGTCAGCATGTCGAGGTGGTAGTCGGAACCAATACCACGCAGCACATGATCGACCGCATGGATGTACACAGCCCCTTCGACCGATGCCTTGCGGACACCCTCGAACAAGTTGGCCATGTTATCGAGAGGCACATGTTCAAGCACGGAGATGGAGTAGATGACGTCAAACTCCGGTTCGATTACGGTGAGCTCATTGAGATATTCCCGCCGGAACCTCACGTCGGGATACTCGGAACAGTAGTGGTCAAAGGATGTCGGTCCGTTGCCACAGCCATCATAAGGATCGATGATCGTAACGTCATACCCGAGACGCGCGAGCAGGCCCGCCACCACGGGTTCGCCGGCGCCAATTTCTAGCAGTTTCGCCCCGGGATGAGCTGTTGCGAGGATGGCCTTCATCACCCAGCAGCGCTGCATGTCCTTCATGTCGCCCTGGTGGGTCGCCAAGGGACCAAAATGGTCCACGCTGTCGCAATGATCGGCGACCGTGCCCACGGCGACGCGCGGCACGCGGTACCCCTGGTATCGCGACCTCAGACGTGCGAGGACATCATCTGTGAAGAACTGGTCAAACCTTCTTCGACTGTCCATTTAGGATGCCCCCATTTGGCTTCTGCATGCACTGCGCATAGAAATGGACCAGGCTCTTGGCGTTTGTCGACCAATTGAGCTGCTCCTCGGCAAACCTGCGAGCATGAGCGCCCAAGTCTTTGCAGCGCGCCTGGTCGGAGACGAGAGTCTCAATTTTGTCTGCGATTTCCTCGCCGTCTCCACGCCGAAGAAGGATGGCATCGACACCGTCACGCAGTCTCAACCCTATGTTGGTTGCAGGAAGCAGCACAGGCCGGCCACGCGCCAGGAATTCGGGGATCTTAGATGGAAACCGATAGTCATTGAAGGCGTTACTGGCGCCAGGCTGTACAAAGAGGTCAGCGATCTGCAGAAGCCTTAAGAGTTCTTCGGAAGAAAGATAGCCAACTTCCATCACATTTGATCGAAGATAATCGAAAGAAAGATCCAATCCGTCAGTAAAGTTCTTGCCTGCGCGAATAAGGCGAAATTTTATCCCACGGCGCTGCAATATGAGATTGGCGGTGTAGAGCGAAAATATCTCCCGCTCATTAGCGCGATGCATATTGCCATGATAAACACAGACGATATCGTCTTCAGCGGCGCCATATCGCTGTCGCACCGAGCTTCGCTGTTCTGGGGAAAGCTCAGCGCCGAAATAGTCCACACTGACACCAGGCTCCAGAATATGGACAGGCACGTCAGGGTGGACGAACTCGCTCAGTGGCTCAACGATAACGGTAGCCCCAGAGGACCCGCGGATGAAATCTTTATAGCGGGTTGGATGTGAGAGGCTGAGAGGAAAGTTGTATCTACCGAGATTCTCAGTGGCAGCCACCAGTTCGGTCTGTTTAAGGCCGAGGTTAGCTGCCGTCAGGAGCTCTTCGTTATCCTCGAGGTGAACGACGTAATGCCCTGCGCCTTGGCTCATAAGCGTTTCGGTCAGAAAAACGACCTTGTCGCGCGGGGTCCAAGCGTGGATGATGACGTCCTGCGGTGAAAACCCACCCATAAGCGACGTCGGCTCGAAGTCCACGGATTCGTGACTGAAGTACTCTACCAATTCACCGCAGACCTCGCGAGCAGCGTCAGGGTCACCCTCTGCACATATCGCGACCGAGTGACCCAATTTCGCCAGCTCCGCAGCGAAGTTGGCTATGTGCCCACCCGAATTGCTCGCGTAGAGGCCGTAGTTGAGAAAAATGATCCGCATGGCGAGCTTCGGCAACGGTTGCTATTCAGTCCGCCGACCTTCGATCCACCCAATATTGGACCAGTGCGCCTTGAGCGACGCTTCATCCATGTCCGCCGCTTTGGTCAAATCGGGATTTGCCGCTGCGTACTTGTCTGCATCAACGGGGGTTTCCGGAATGGCGCGCCCTTCCCGTATGCCGTCCCAGATGTAATGCTGGAGCCCGCTGAGGAAGCTGCCGTTCACGACCGCCCGACCGATATCGGGGTGCGTCTCGAGGTACGCGCTTTCGTCGAACACATGTCGGCCGAACGCGATCGATGCCAGCCGCTCAATGATGGACTTGTCGAGCATCACGAGGCTCGGGTTGCTGGAGGATGTCCTCCCTCCCCAATTGGAGATCAGCCGGTCAATGGCGTTCTGGCTCATGGGTTTCCCCTGGTCGAAACATTCTAGCACGCGGTCCTGCGAGTGGGGTCCGCATACGATACCGTGCTCGGTTAAACAAGCGCTGTTTCCCGAAGATTGTGGCGGGCCGCGCGAAATTGGCAGGCTTGGTGCCACTTTGGTGGGCCATGGCGGCTTAATCAATAAAATTGGTACCGCAGACCGCTACCTTTAGGAAGCGGATAGGCGCCCCGTTGCGAGCGAAACGTGAACACGCTACCACGGAGTATGCTCCAACGGACTGCGTACAGGTTCCGGGCATGCCCCGACCCGGAACAGGCAAGTCTATTCCGGCGAACGGCCGGCTGCTGGAGGCTGGTCTATAACCTCTGTCTGGAACAGCGGCGGTTGGGATGGCAACGCGCAGCACCACGGCGCCCAACGGCGACCTCGCAGATCAATGAGCTCTAGGACCTCAAAGCCGCGGCGCCGTTCCTCCGGCAAGTGCCGCATCATCCCCTTCAGCAGGCGATCCGCGATCTTGATCGCACCTTCCAGAGCTTTTCGAAGGCCGCGCGGCATAACCTAAGCCGCGGACGAAGTTCCCGCATACATCCTTCCGCTATCCCGATCCGCTGCAGATCAAGCTGGACCAGGAAGGGCAACGGATCTTCCTGCCTAAGAGTCCGTCCCGGAACTCATGACGCTCGCGCGATGCGGCGGATAAGAACCATGGCGGCGGCTGCGTAGAGGAAGGCCGTCGCGGAGGCGATGGT